>NZ_CP051206.1:1222000-1527500 GCF_012516395.1 Dolichospermum flos-aquae CCAP 1403/13F | reverse complement strand
GACCAATTTAGGCTCTATTAGCAATTTTCATTGCTTTCAAGTTCTAAATGGATTAGGTCTCCCTAAAAGGAGGTGATCCAGCCACACCTTCCGGTACGGCTACCTTGTTACGACTTCACCCCAGTCATCAGTCCTACCTTAGGCATCCCCCTCCAAAAGGTTGGGGTAACGACTTCGGGCGTGACCAACTTCCATGGTGTGACGGGCGGTGTGTACAAGGCCCGGGAACGAATTCACTGCAGTATGCTGACCTGCAATTACTAGCGATTCCTCCTTCACGAAGGCGAGTTGCAGCCTTCGATCTGAACTGAGCTCCGGTTTATGAGATTCGCATCACATCGCTGTGTAGCTGCCCTTTGTCCGGAGCATTGTAGTACGTGTGTAGCCCAAGACGTAAGGGGCATGCTGACTTGACGTCATCCCCACCTTCCTCCGGTTTGTCACCGGCAGTCTCTCTAGAGTGCCCAACTTAATGCTGGCAACTAAAAACGAGGGTTGCGCTCGTTGCGGGACTTAACCCAACATCTCACGACACGAGCTGACGACAGCCATGCACCACCTGTGTTCACGCTCCCTAAGGCACTTCCATCTTTCAACGGAATTCGTGACATGTCAAGTCTTGGTAAGGTTCTTCGCGTTGCATCGAATTAAACCACATACTCCACCGCTTGTGCGGGCCCCCGTCAATTCCTTTGAGTTTCACAGTTGCCTGCGTACTCCCCAGGCGGGATACTTAACGCGTTAGCTACGGCACAGCTCGGGTCGATACGAGCTACGCCTAGTATCCATCGTTTACGGCTAGGACTACTGGGGTATCTAATCCCATTCGCTCCCCTAGCTTTCGTCCCTCAGTGTCAGTTTTGGCCTAGCAGAGCGCCTTCGCCACCGGTGTTCTTCCTGATATCTACGCATTTCACCGCTACACCAGGAATTCCCTCTGCCCCGACCATACTCTAGCTTTGTAGTTTCCACTGCTTTGATCTGGTTGAGCCAGACTCTTTAACAGCAGACAAACAATGCCACCTGCGGACCCTTTACGCCCAATCATTCCGGATAACGCTTGCATCCTCCGTATTACCGCGGCTGCTGGCACGGAGTTAGCCGATGCTTATTCCTCAGGTACCGTCATTTTTTTCTTCCCTGAGAAAAGAGGTTTACAACCCAAGAGCCTTCCTCCCTCACGCGGTATTGCTCCGTCAGGCTTTCGCCCATTGCGGAAAATTCCCCACTGCTGCCTCCCGTAGGAGTCTGGGCCGTGTCTCAGTCCCAGTGTGGCTGATCATCCTCTCAGACCAGCTACTGATCGTCGCCTTGGTGCGCCTTTACCACACCAACTAGCTAATCAGACGCAAGCTCTTCTTCAGGCAGCAAGCCTTTCACCTCTCGGCACATTCGGTATTAGCCACCGTTTCCAGTGGTTGTCCCCAACCTGAAGGTAGATTCTTACGCGTTACTCACCCGTCCGCCACTAAATCCCGAAAGATTCCGTTCGACTTGCATGTGTTAAGCATACCGCCAGCGTTCATCCTGAGCCAGGATCAAACTCTCCATTTTGTTTCTTTCGAGTTTGTCGGCTCCGAAATTAGTTAAAATCTCGAATCCTCTTTAAATTATCTTCACGACGAGGATTGGTTTAATCTATTCTTTCAAAGTATTATTTTTTCTCGGTTCAGTTGCCGGGAGTTGTTTTCTCTTCCCGGCACTTATCTAATATAGCAATCCTTCCTTTTCCTGTCAAGGGGTTTGGAAAATATTTTTTTGGGAGGGGAAAATAATAGCTGAAATCTTTGTGAAAATAGGGATTCAGCCTATTTTCTAAGTTATCAGTCTGGTAAAAAAACAGGAATTATCTTTTTGGTCTCATGCAGGTTAGCGAAGGAATCAATCGGCAATAAAGGGGTTAAACTCTATGTTCCCCTGATTTTTAGTGATAATCATGGCTTTTCGCCATCCTAATCATAGTATTTGAGATTACTTATTTGGAGGTTTTTGAGGGTGAAGCCTTTTGCAAATGTAGTAATGTATTATACAGTTGCTTTTTTAAATTATTGTTGTTTTGGATTTCTAAGGTGATTTTATTGAATCTTTCAACTGTAAGACCATTATCCTCGACTATTTTTTGAGAATGGTTGCAGTAATTTCCGGCAATATCTTTGGCTTTGCCAGGTAGTGCATTGATACTTGTAGGATCATTACAGATCACTTGGGGAACATCTTTGCTACCGATGAGTTTTTTGATTTCCTCAAAGGCTTGCTGACGGACTGGTTCCATCCCCAATACAGCTTTTGCATAGTTAGTTACTTCTGTATTGTTGATGTTTAAGGTTTGAGCGATTCCTTGGGAATTGAAGCCGAAAGTCGCGAATATCAGACTTGCAGTGGCAATAGTTGCCAAAATCAAGGGTTGAGAGAGAATTCGCTGCAACCGTTTGGTTGAATGAAGACTGTAAATTTTGAGCATATATAATACAGGTGACACAGAAGGACAAACAGGAAATGTGATCGATCATAAGTTTGAATTATTTTCTGAATTAGAAGTTCCAGTCAAGATTGAATCAATATATTGATATTGATGGGGTTATTAAATGCGGCGACATATTTGACAAAGTTCGATGACTTTAGTTTGTAGGGTTGAGGTTTCGGATGCACCTTGCTTGAGGCTGACTTCTAATTCTAATAGCAGTGGTAAGGCAGAGATGAGTTGCTGTAGGGGGAGAGATTTGACTTCTTGCTGTAGGAAGTAGATGCGTTTGGGGTTAGAGATTTCCGCACCTTGAGCGATCGCTTGCGGGTTGCGTTCACCACTGTCCATCATCATTTTTACTAATAACCAGGTGCGAAATTGACCTATGAGTGTGGCAACTATCCGTAAACCCGGTTCGGCTGCATTGCTGAGATCACCTAAGATTCCTAAGGCTTTTGGGGTGTCTCCAGTTCTGATGGCTGTTGCTAGTTGTAAGGTGTTTTGAGTGGTATTTCTCACTAATTCCGATACTGTATTCACATCTAAAGGTTTGCCACTACCTTCTGTATAAAGACGTAATTTTTCTAGTTCATTGTAGAGAAGACGGGTATCGTTACCTACTGATTCGGCTAATAGTTCGGCGACGAGGGGACTTATTTTTATACCGACAGTTTGAGCGGCTTGTTGAACTGATTGGACTAAAAGTTCGGTTTTCCAAGGGGGAATTAGGGGAAATTCGGAAATTGTAGCAAATTGCTTGAGGAGTTTTGTACTTTTAAGGCGTTCATCTGGTTTGTTGCGACTGGTTAATAGTAAAGTGGAATCTGGGGGGATGACTTTGAGAGTGCGTTGTAATTCGGCTAGGATAGGCTCTGGACAATTTTGCCCCAGAGTGGTGTTAATGAGCCACACGAAACGCCCACCAGACCCGAATGGCGGTGTCATTGCTTGATTTAAAGCTTGGACTATTGAATCGGGTTGATCTGCGGGAAATGAGGTATAGTTAAAACTAGTCCAGAGGGGATCAAGGATGCGATCTCGTAAAGTTACTACGGCTTTTTCCATGGCAAAATCGTCTTCGCCCCAGTAAACATATATTGGCATTGCAATTTAAAATTAAAAATTAATTTGGTCAAATTGAGTAAATCTCCCTACAATCTATCAAAAGAGCGCAAGGTGATCAAGATTGGACGACAACTACCAAACCTATTTAAATCGGGTAGCACACATGACGCTACCAGAAGCTTACAAAACCCAGATTCAGCATATTCAGGAATCTTCTAAATTTCGGGTTCATGCTGGAGTCAGAGTTGCTACACCCTTTCCAGGCTATACGCTGATTACCCCACCAGCAGCAGAAGACCTGAAAAACGCTGCTTTCTACGGTCAAATAGAAGCCTATCAACGGCAATTATTAGAGCTACCCATTGGTGGTGATTTGATTGTACCTGTTCCTGCTGTTAGTTTTCATCTGACGGTGGCAGATTTAATTTGGGATAGTGCTTTTCATCATGCTTGTACAAAAAATCCCCAATTTGCTGAAGATTTGAATTCTCAGTTGGCTGAGATGTTTCAACAATATCAACAATTGATGACAAAGGGATCTCCTATATCTTGGCAAATGTTGGGGTTGATTGTGATGCCCAGGGCTGTAGGTGTGTGTTTAGTACCAAAGGATAAACGTTCTTATGAGGAAATTATTCAGTTCCGACGGATAATTTATCAAAATCGCAAATTAATGGGCTTGGGTATTGAGCAGCATTATCATTTTACGGCTCATGTAACATTGGGGTATTTTAGCGAAATTCCCTCAGAGTTAGATCGGGTAAATCTGAATACAATGTTTTGTGAGTTTAATCAATCATTGCCGTTAGATACTCCAGATTTTCTCATTGATAAGGTGGAATTACGAAAATTTGATAATATGATCCGCTATTATCGTCAACCAGACTGGCCGAGTTTGGATTTTTAAGTAATTCATAGTAGGGGTTTAGCACTGCTAAACTCCTACAAACTCGACACATATAACAACTATGCGGCAGTTGAGCCAGATCATCATGGCCATATTAGCAATGAGCGGACGAGTAACGATGTTGGGAATATCACGTTGGACGCTTAGTGGTGGTAGTTATCGGACGGTAATCAGATTTTTTCAGACAGTCATACCGTGGGCAACGGTGTTCTGGGTGTTTTTTTGGCGGCATTTGTTTTGCCCAAATGATGTTTAGTTGTTGGCAGGAGACGAAGTAGTAATAAGCAAAGCCGGGAAAAAAACCTATGGATTAGATAGGTTCTTTTCCAGTCTAATAAGTAAACCAATATCGGGTCTATCTTTTTTTACATTATCATTAGTAAGTGTTCAACAAAGACACTCATTTCCGATTCAAATAGAACAGGTAAAGTTACACATAATTTCCAAGCGATCGCACCTCCCAACATCCCCTACAACAGAGAACTGCTTGCAGCAGCGCTTCGCTATCGCATCCCATCATCCCTTACAACAGCGAGCCTATTTAGTTGAGGATGATAATGTTACGAGCGGCTGAGTAATAACTTTTCTGTTTTTAGCTACCTGTTTTTTTCTTAAATCTTGACAAATTTCATGCAAATCATAATTAAAAGCTTTAGCGTGTTCTTCTCGGATTTTGTAAATTTCTTCCAATACTTCATCTTTCCACATAGTTAATCTCCCATAAGTTCATAAGGTGTACAAATCGTTGGTAGTTCATATCCAGATTGAATACTAACTTGTGAGAGTTTTTTCTGGATTTGTGCATTGGCAATATGTTTACAGTTCCATGTTAACAAATAATCTACTTTATAAACAGTGGCTAAGGCAATATGCAAGGCATCATCAGACGCTTTAGGAGGAAGATTGCTTTTTGTTAGAAATTGCTGGGCTAATTCTTCCACTGCTTCATTGAGTGCTAATAATGGTAATTCACTGATTAGATCCAGTCGTTTAGTAACTATTTCTTGATCTCCTCTGGCTAATTCTTCTAAAACTACTTCCGAGATATATAGAGTAAAATTTTCCCGACGAGTATCCCACCAATTTTGTGTAATTACTGAATTTGAAGCAGTAATTAGATTAGTGCTTGGTCTAATTGTTAGATAGCCAATAATACTGGTATCAAGATATAGACTTTCAATCATTATTAAATATTTAAAAAAATTATTTATTATTTTACTATATGATTGCTACAAACAACCGATCGCATCCCACATCCCCAAAAATGGTACATCCCACATCCCAAAAGCGAACTGCTTGCAGCAGCGCTTCGCTATCGCACTTCCCACATTCCCAAAAAGCGAACTGACAAGTCAGCGCTTGCGCTGTCACAAATTAAATTCCTGTCAGACTATAATAAAACCAGGGGATAATCTACTAAATAATAGCCTTGGTGATGACTAAAAAAGAAAAACTATGGCAAAAAGCTAACAATAGTCCAGAAAATCTAACTTTTGATGAATTTGAAACTCTCCTCATTCAGAATGGGTGGGAATTTAGTCGTCAAAAAGGAAGTCATCGTTTATGGTATTCACCGAATGGACAACCTTTACCAATTCAACCTCGTAAAGATGGAAAAGCAAAACTCTATCAAATTCAGCAGTTTTTTGAATATCAAGAGGGAAATCAGTAATGACTTTAAATAATTATAATTTTAATGGCTTTACAATTAATTTATATATTGATGAACAAGGAGATTGGTTAGCACATTTCCAAGAAATACCTAACATTTCAGCTTTTGGTGATACTCCTGAAGAAGCTTTGCAAGAACTAAAATTAGCCTGGGAGTTAGTGAAGGAAGATTATCAACAAAAGGGTAAAGAAATTCCCTTTGCTCCTGTGCGTAGAAAATTGTACTCTTCATGAAGCGATTCCTGCGGAGCGCTTCGCTATCGCACTCCCATCATCCCAAACAGCGAACTGCTTGCAGCAACGCTTCGCTATTGCATCCAACATCCCCTACAACAGCGAACTGCTTGCAGCAGCGCTTACGCTATCGCACCTCCCACATCCCCTCACATCCCCTACCCTAAAACAGCGAACTGCTTGCAGCAGCACTTACGCTATCGCATTCCCATATCCCCAAAAATGGTACATCCCATATCCCCAAAGCGAACTGCTTGCAGCAGCGCTTCGCTATCGCCCTCTCATATTCACAAAACGGTTTCCCAGGAGCGATCGCTCTATTTAATAAATATGATTAATCTCAAGCATCTGGGTTATTTTGTAACCATTGTTCTAAATCAGTAACAGAAGAAAAATCTAACAGAGCCTCACCCAATAATTCTAATTTATCAATTGTTAATCTACGAATTGAGTCAATCAAGGATAATTCAATTTCACCAACTCGCCGATTTATTTGTCGTATAATTAGCTGTTGCTCTCCCCGTTCCATAGCTAGTTGTTCTGTTGGGCTAATTAAAGGCATTTTTCTTTCCTCCTCGAAATGTTTAATTTTAGTAACCAATCCTGCTTGTAATTGTTTAGGTAAAGTCATCATTGTGTCGATGATTTTAAATAACTTAATAACTTTCTCTTTTGTGAAGCCCCGGTCATAAAGTCCTCTAATTAATATCCATTTCCATTTCTCCCTTTCTGCTAAATTACTGGTGGTGGCTTTAGTCTTTAAATGTGCCATGACTATGATAGCAAAGGGATTATCGCTCCTTTCTAGTTCATCCCACTTTGATTCATAATCAAGGATTTTAGCTATGGGGAATTTTAAATTTAATTCACAATCCAACATAGCTCTATTATAACTATTTGGTCGCCAACTAGGACTTGTATCACCTAAAATTGCTACACTTACTACAAATTGGTGATAAAGGTCGAAGGCTCGGTAATTATAAATGTACATCCGTTCTTCAAAGTTGACATCATATTGACTCTGAATTTCTATGTGGATTAAAATCCATACTTGAGTTTGATCTAATAACCAAACTTTATACAGTTTATCGGTAATTCGGTTTTTGGTTTCTCCTGAAGCTGTAATTTCTTGCAGTTCTTTATCTAAAGATTCAGGGGTTTTTGTCCAATCTATTGCTTGATGGGCTACAGGAAAGAAAAATGCTAGGAAGCTTTCAAAATATTCATTTAATGCTTCTTTCCATGATTGATCATAATTTGCTGTTACTTCACTCATTTTATTTCTATATTAGAGGGTGTTTGAAAAGTTATGGTTGATGTATCAAATATTTTTTACCCCACCCTAACCCTCCCCTTGTAAAGGGGAGGGAACTGGATTTTTATTGTTTCCCCCCTTTACAAGGGGGGACTAAGGGGGGTAGTAATGTGATGAAAATTACGGAATACCACTTTTCAAACATCCTCTTACAAAGAAGGGAACAGGTAACGGATAGTATGTTAATTTTGTGTGTTTTGGAGCGATGCCTGCGGCGAGCAAAGCTATCGCCATTTCTAATGTGATCATTAGACATCTCCGAAAATTAAATATGCGTGACATGAAACCCCTGTAGAGACGTTCCATGGAACGTCTCTACAATCTTTACCGGAGATGTCTATTTATTTCTCCTGTAACTTCAAATTATTTCTATTTTAGACCCAAACAAGCGATTCCTAGGTCGCGCTTCGCTATCGCTCCCCCATATTCCCAAAAGGCGAACTGACAAGTTAGGACTTGTGCGATACCTGCGGCAAACGGAGCGATCGCCATACTACCACAGAGTCTCTGTTTATACAGATTTACTAAAAATATATTCTAGCGCCAGCTAATTTAAATACAACATATTTCCATGTCAACCTTCTCAGGTAAGATTCTTAAGGAAAAATTTTAAATATCTAACTTTTGGTAGATGCCAGACTTTTGTATACTCAATATCATGTTCTTGCTGCCAGCTACGCGCAGAAACCAGTTAACTACCATATATTTTTTATGACATCTACACTTGCCAACAGTTTAATTACCGATGATTTGTATCTAAATCAGGCTTTATTACCAGCATTAGAACAAATAGAACTGTATCTACAAGATTTTGCGAACAGTGAAGAGTTTGTGGCAAAGATGCGGTTGGCTTTTGGGGAGACTTTTGATCCAGAAGCAGCTTTAAATCTGGGAAATGCTTGGAAAAATCAAGATTTTAGCAACATCCCAGCAATTACCATTCTTTCTTCATCGGAATTAAATGGGGCAAATGGAGCTTTTGCGGCTACTACGAATACAATTTATCTATCGCAAGAGTTTGTTGCAAATCATCAAGACAATATCGCAAGTATCACCAGTGTCATTTTAGAAGAAATAGGTCATTGGGTTGATAGCCAAATTAATACTGTTGATTCACTGGGAGATGAAGGGTCGATTTTTTCGGCTTTGGTACAAGGTAATAGCCTTGATGATGCAACCTTAGTAGCTTTAAAAACGGAAGATGATTCAGGGATAATTATAATTGATGGGGAAGTAGTTGCAGTTGAACAGGCTACAAACACTATTCAAACTGCTACTGGTGACGGCGGACTACGAGTTACGGTAAATGAATTTGGTGGGTTTAGGGGTGCTATTTACGATCCTGTTGGCAGCAAAACTCCATCTGACACAACTTATGATTCTTTTGTCGCTTTAGGTATTATTGGCACTAATGGTACAACAGGATCGCGTATCGAATTACAGTCATCAGCCAGTAATAATGAGGCATTTACAAATTTCACAAATACCACCACAAATAGCACGTTTACTGTTAATGGACTACAGTTTCAACTCAACCAAAATGTTCAAGATGGTCTCAATGCTACTCAAGTTAGAATTGGTAGCCGCTTAAATCAAACCTATACTATTACTAACACCACAAGTCAAACGATCAATTTTGATCTGGTACGTTATGTTGATGGAGATTTAGGGTTTGATGGTAGCATAAGCGATGGAGGCGGAAGAATTGTTCAAAATGAGCAAGAGATTTTGTTTGAAACTGATGCCGGAGGAACAGGTCAAACAGATACAACCTTCTTCGGAATTACTGCTACTGGTGGTACTATCCCAACCACAAATCGTTGGGAACTAGATGATTACAGTAGTCTAAGTTCTAGAGTTTTAGGGGGTAATAGCCTGCGAAATACAATTGTGCAAGGTGACAACAACTCTGATCAATTTATTGATGCTGGTTCGGAATACGATGTGGCACTTGCACTGAGAAACGTTTTTTCTCTAGCACCAGGAGCATCTACTACTTACACAACCATAACTCGTTTTGGTTCTGGTGGAGCAGATCAATTAGATGTTACCCCACCTACTGGCGGTGTCAGTAATTTGCCTGCAACTACTGTTGGTAATAATATAAATGTGAATTGGGGTGCAACCGATCTAAGTGGAATCAGAAACTATGATGTATTTGTATCTGTAGATGGTGCAGCCTTTACTCAATGGCAAGCAGATGTTACCACAACCTCCGCCGTTTATACTGGTGAAGTAGGCAAAACCTATACTTTCTATAGTTTAGCCACTGACAACCAAGGTAATGAACAAATTGCTACTACAGCAACTAGAACTTCTACTCAAGTAATTAATCCTATTACCCTTGCTGTTAGCCCCACCAGCGTTAACGAAGATGGTAATTCCAACCTTGTTTATACATTTACTCGCAGTGGCAACCTCTCTACAGCCTTAACTGCTAATTTTAATGTTAGTGGTAATGCCACATTTAACACCGACTACACTCAAATAGATGCAGCTAGTTTCACAGATACAACTGGAACAGTTACGTTTGCAGCAGGTGCTAGTACAGCAACCGTAACTGTAAACCCCACTGATGATACCACTATTGAAAGCGATGAAACAGTAATTCTTACCCTAGCCAGTGGCGCTGGTTATACAGTGGGTACAACGGCGGGTGTAAGTGGCACAATCTCTAACGATGATTTTCCATTGATTAGCCTGGCCGTCAGTCCTACCAGTGTGGTGGAAGATGGAACTGCAAATCTGGTTTACACCTTCACTCGCACAGAAGCAACTACTAACGCCCTCACGGTAAACTATGGTATTAGTGGTACAGCCGATATCAGTGATTACTCTGGTGCAACCCCAGGTACGGACAAAACCATTACCTTTGCTGCGGGTTCTAGTACAGCAACTGTTACTGTTGATCCTACTGCTGATACAACCATTGAAAGCGATGAAACAGTAATTCTCACCTTGGCTACTGGCGCTGGTTATATAGTGAGTACGACAACGGGTGCAAGTGGAACTATTACCAACGACGACACAGCAGTATTACCCAACATTACCCTAGCAGTAGCACCCTCAAGCGTCCTGGAAGACGGAACGGCCAATCTGGTTTACACCTTCACTCGCACAGAAGCAACTACTAACGCTCTCACGATAAACTATAGTATTGCTGGTACAGCCGATACCAGTGATTACTCTGGTGCAACCCCAGGTACGGACAAAACTATTACCTTTGCTGCGGGTTCTAGTACAGCAATAGTGACTATTGATCCTACGGCTGATACTACTATTGAATCCAATGAAACCGTTGCCTTAACCATTGCTTCGGGTACAGGTTACACCATTGGTACAACGGCTGCTGTTACGGGAACTATTATTGACGATGACACTCCAGTAGTTCCAGGCACTTTAAGCTTTAGTTCTCCTCAATTTAGCATCCAAGAAGATGGTACACCCATTGCTGATGTCACCGTTACTCGTGCTGATGGTAATGATGGGGCTGTAAGTGCTACTATCAACTTCAAAGATGGCACAGCTAAAGCGTCAAGCGATTACAACAACACAGGAATTACCGTTAATTTTGCTGATGGAGAAATTAGTAAAACTGTCAATATTTCCATTCTTAATAACACGACGGCAGAACCTAATGAGACTTTCCAATTACTTTTAACTAACCCAACGGGAGGTGCAAGTGTTGGAACTCAAAACACCGCCAAATTAACAATTATTGATGATGACGGGCTTTCCATATCAGGATTTCCGCAAGGGACAACTGGTAGTAATAAAGGTCAAACTACTATCATTATTGCCGGTCAAAAATTCTTACCAACTGATGAAATTAGTTTGGTTTCATCTACTGGAACTGCCACAACTGCTAATAAAGTTTATTGGGTGAATGATACCGAAGCTTGGGCAACTTTTGATTTGCAAGGATTAACTACAGGGCAATACGATGTTAAAGTTGCTAATGGACAAAACAGCTTTGTTTCTAACGATTCTTTTACCGTAACTGATGGTTCACTGGGAAATATTCAAGTTAAATTGAGTTATCCAGCAAATGGTGTAGTTACAGTTAAATATACCAATGTTGGACAAACAGATGTCGTTGCACCTTTACTCAGAATAGTACCAACCAATGCCCAAGTTACTTACCCTGAAGAAAATACCGTTAGTGCTACTCTGCGTCAACTGCTGAATTTAACTTTAGGAACAAGTGATGATGGACCAGCAGGAATTTTAGCGCCCGGTGAAAATGGGGAATTTTCCTTTGCTTATACTCCTAACGGTAACGGTTTAATTTCCTTTGCAGTGGAACAAGTTCAACCCAATGAAGTGATTAATTGGGCAAGTATTAAAGCCGAATCTCGCCCAGACTATTACACTAGCTCGGAAGCTTGGGATGCGACTTGGAGTAATTTAACAGATGCTTTAGGAACAACTACGGGACAGTTTCAAACCGTAATGGCGGAAAATGCCAATTATTTAAGTCAACTTGGACAAGAAACAAATGATATAAGCCGATTATTTGCTTTCGAGTGGCAACAAGCTGGCAATAATTTGAATAATGTTAGCTTAATTAGCACAACGGATGTAGTGGATGCTGCACCTGGACTGTCTTTAACCTTTAATCGCACCTTCTATCAATCTATTGCTGAACGCTACAATTTAGGTGGTTTAGGAAGAGGTTGGGCTAGTCAGTGGGATTTACGCGCCACAACTGATAGTAAAGGTGATGTAATTATTCGTAGTGTGGGAGATTTACAGCGCGTTTTTGAGAAACAAACCGACGGCGTAACTTATCTTGAAGATGGTGGTGCAACTTTAACAATTACTAATGGTCAATATCGCTTAAAAGAAGTTAGTGGTTTAGTTTCATTATTTGGGACTGATGGCAAACTCAGCTATGTTGAAGATACCAACGCTAATCGAATTACGCTGGAATATACCAACAATCTCCTCACTAAGTTGGTTCACACCAATGGCGATAGTTTAACCTTAGCTTACAATGCCCAAGGGCGGATTAGTCAGATTACCGACTCTACAGCACAAGTCACCAGTTACAGTTATGATGCTGCTGGGGAAAATCTGCTATCTGTCACCAGTCCTGAAGGCACAACAACTTACACTTACGATACAGGGAATATTGCAGCGAAAAAATATTCGTTGTTATCGGTGAAATCAGATTTAGGTTATGAGCGTACTTTTGAGTATGATAACCAAGGTCGTCTAACTAAAGAGTTTAGCAACGAACAAACCCAAACCCTGACCTACAGTTACGATAGTACAGGTGGTGTAACGATTACCGATAGTACAGGTGCATCTCAAACTATCCTACTAGATGACCGAGGCAATGGTGGACAAATTCGCGGTGTTAATAACCAAAATCTGATTTTCAACTATGATGCAGATGGAAATTTGATTGGTGCAACCCTGCCTAATGGTAGTAAAACTGGTTACGCTTACGACACAAACGGCAATTTAACCCAGCAAACAAATTTACTCAATCAAAACGTTAAATTTACTTACGATGCTGCCTTTAATCAACTGACTGGTTTTAAAGACCCTAAAGGTAATGGCGTTAATTATACCTACGATACCAAAGGTAATCTCACCAAAATCACATATCCCGATGGTAGTAGCGAACAGTTTAGCGTTGATGCTTTGGGAAATATTACCAGTGCTGTTAATCGTCGTGGTAGCACCATTGGATATACCTACAATACCAGTGGACTGCTAACTAAGAAACAATATGCAGATGGTTCTAACGTTAGCTATGGCTATGACACCAAGGGAAATCTTACCAGTGTCACCGATGCCACGGGAACTATTGCAATGGAGTATGACGTTGCAAATCAGCTTACTAAGATAAACTATCCTACAGGACGTTCTCTCACTTATACCTACAATGCTGATGGTCAACGGACTAAACTTGTCTCTCAAGATGGTTATACGGTTAACTATAGTTATGACACCGTTGGACGCTTAAAAACTTTAACCGATGGTACAGGACAAAGCATTATCAGCTATGACTATGATAGTGCGGGTCGTTTGACTAAGGAAACCAACGGTAACGGGACTTATACGACCTATCAATATGATCTACAGAGTCAGTTAACTCAGTTAATCAACTATAAAGCAGATAATACCGTTAACTCTAAGTTTGAGTATGCCTACGATAACTTAGGTCGGCGTAATAGCATGACCACATTGGAAGGAATTTTTCAATATGGTTATGATGCAACTGGTCAATTAACTTCTGTGGTTACGCCTACAAATCGTACCATTAACTATCAATATGATGCGGCGGGAAATCGGATTGGTGTGACAGATAACGGGACGACTACCAACTACGACACGAATAACCTGAATCAATATACCAATGTGGGTAATGCTGTCTATTCCTACGATACAGATGGGAATTTGATTAGCAAAACCGAAGGAGGACAGACTTCAACCTATGCATACAATGTTGAAAATCGTCTGACTAAAGTTGTCACTTCTCAAGGAACTTGGGAATATCAATATGATGGGTTAGGAAATCGTGTTGCGACTGTTTTAAATGGTCAACGCACGGAATATTTACTTGATCCTTTTGGGTTTGGGGATATTGTTGGAGAATATAACGGTAGTACCTTAGTTGCTAACTACACTCACGGTATTGGTTTGGTGAGTCGGGTGAATGGTAGCAATAGCAATTATTATGATGCAGATGCAATCGGTTCAACGATTGGGTTAACAGCAACGGATGGAAGTTATGTTAACCGTTACAGTTATTTACCCTTTGGGGAAGATTTAACGAAGGTTGAAGGCGTTGCTAACCCCTTTGAGTATGTGGGTCAATGGGGGGTAACGGATGAGGGTAATGGACTCGATTTCATGCGAGCAAGGTTTTATGATAGTGGTTTGGGACGGTTTACTGCGGTCGATCCGATTGGGTTGAATGGTGGGGATACGAATTTTTATCGGTATGTATCAAATGATCCCGTAATTTATATTGATCCCATAGGTTTTGCTCGGTTTTATTATCGTCCACTAGATGGATCTTTAGGCACACTTTATCCTAATGGTCGTAATCCTTTAGATAACTATACCAACACAGAGATTGGTCATGAGCAAATTTTTTATGATGATGGAACTAATGAAGGCTATTTTGATGATAGTAAAGTCAGACCAGATAATCCAAAAAATTTAACAAATTATGATCCAAGTTCTGCTAGCAAATATTATGATGATGATTTGCTAAGACAAGCTGTTAAGAATGTTAAACCAGATCCTTATTTTGGTATTCCAACGCCTTGGAACGATAATTGCCAATCATGGGCTGAAAGAGTCAGAGACGAATATGAGCGTTTAAAAAATCAGCAACCCAAACCTCCAAAAACTCCAACTCCCGGCGGTGGCACATACAACGACCCCCACCTCCAAACCCTCGACGGTTTAGGCTACGACTTCCAAACCGTAGGCGAATTTACCCTCGTTAAATCCACCACCGACGACTTTGAAATCCAAACCCGCCAACAACCTTGGAACAATAGCACCAGTGCCTCTGCTAATACTGGTATTTCAATTAATAGTGGTGGTCAACGCATCGCCATTTATGCCAACCAAACCAACCCCCTCCTCATCAACGGTACTGCTGTCACCCTTCCCGCCGGCGGACTCTATGCAGTGGGTCAAAACCTCATTATTCGAGAAGGCAGCAAATACAGTATTATTACTGCCAACAATGACCTTGTTGTAGTTAATGATAAGGGTACTTGGCTAAATATTAATCTTGGTCTAGCTGATAATCGTCAAGGTAAAGTAGTCGGACTCCTGGGCAACTTTAACGATAATCGCAATGATGATTTTGCCCTGCGTGACGGTACAGTTATTGGCGGTTCTATCACCAATCAACAACTCTACGGTGATTATGCAGCCGGTTGGCGGATTACCCAAGCCACATCTCTCTTTGATTACGCTTCAGGACAGGATACCAACACCTTTACCGACCTCAACTTCCCCCAAAATATCATCACAGCAGCCACATTAACCCCCGCACAACGCGCCGCAGCCGAACAAATAGCCCGAAATGCCGGAATTACCGACCCTGATGTGTTGGAAGATATCATTCTGGATATTTTTGTCAGCAATGGTAACACTGAATTTATCCAAGGGGCGCTAAATGGGGCAATTGACCAACAACGGATAGAAACCGTCAGCGCACCTAACACCCTGATAAACCCCGATGGTTTGGGAAATCAACACTATTTAACCGCAGGTGCAGTCATTCCCTACACCATCCGCTTTAGCAACAATGCTGCTGCGGGAACGACTCCAGTTGCACAAGTTACTATTACCCAAACCCTTGATACCGAACTTGACTTCAACACCTTTAACCTAAATGATTTTGGTTTTGGGGATATTACAGTTAACGTTCCCAACGGCGCACAAAATTACAGCGAACGACTTGATCTGCGTAGTACCAGAGGTGTCTTTGTTGATGTCAATGCGGGAATAGAGACTTCTACAGGTGTGGTTACTTGGACATTTACCGCCATTGACCCCGCCACAGGAAATGCTGCTGACAGTGCTACTCAGGGCTTCTTACCTCCTAATGATCAAAATGGGGTAGGAAGTGGTTTTATAGGCTATAGCGTTCAACCTAAAGCCAACTCTGCTAATAATACTCGCGTTGATGCTCAAGCCAATATTACTTTTAATACTCAAACACCCATTCAAACGGTTGCGGTCTTTAACACCCTAGATAGTGACATTCCTACCAGTCAAGTTAATGCTTTACCAGCCAATAGTAACGCAGACTTTACGGTATCTTGGACGGGTTCAGATAGTGGTAGTGGTATTGCTGCTTATGATATTTTTGCCTCTACTGATGGTGGTGAATTTGTGCTGTGGAATGATGATATTACGGCTAATTCTGCCATTTATATCGGTCAAGCAGGGAAAACATACAGTTTCTATAGCGTCGCTACCGATAATTTAGGACAAATAGAAACAGCACCAACTCAAGGTGATGCAACAACAGCGATTCTTGGTGTCAATAATCCACCAATTGTGAGTAATGCTATTCCTGATCAAAATGCGAAACAAGGAACTGCTTTCAATTTCCAAGTTCCCACCAATACCTTCACAGATATTGATGCTGGTGATGTTCTGACCTATTCAGCAACCTTAGAAAATGGTAATGCTTTACCAATTTGGTTAACTTTCAATTCCACAACTCGCACCTTCTCCGGGACTCCCACTAATGACAATGTTGGCAGTTTGAATGTTAAAGTAGCAGCTACAGATAAAGCTGGAGCATCTGTGAATGATATCTTTGTCATTGCAGTTGAAAATGTCAACGATGCACCGATAGTTGCTAACCTAATCGCAGATCAAAATGCTAAACAAGGAACTGCTTTCAATTTCCAAATTCCCACCAACACCTTCACAGATATTGATGCTGGTGATGTTCTTAGCTATTCCGCAACATTAGAAAATGGTAATGCTTTGCCAAGTTGGATAACTTTCAATCCTACAACTCGGACTTTTAGCGGTACTCCAACTAATGATCATGTAGGGAATTTGAATGTTAAAGTGGCAGCTACAGATAAAGCCGGGGCAACTGTTAGTGATATCTTTACTATTACCGTTGAAAATATCAACGATGCACCCGTTCTCAAAAATCCACTTTTAGATCAAACAGTTAAGGTCAATTCTACCTTTACATTTACACTACCCAAAGATACCTTCTCCGATCCAGACGCAGTTAATCCCTATAAAAACCTCGTCATCTTTGGTGATAGCCTCTCAGATACAGGTAATGCCTACAAAGCATCCGGTAATACCTTTCCACCATCACCTAATTATCAAGGTCGTCTTTCTAATGGCTTAATTTGGGTTGATTACTTTGCCCCTGATTTACAATTTACAAACCAATCAATTCAAAATTACGCCTTTTTGGGCGCAAATACAGGAGTAAGTAATACTTTTGGGCAAATAACCGTACCTGGATTACTCACACAAATTCAGCAATTTAAAACTTTAAATACCAATTCCATTGGTAAAGATGGACTTTATGTAATTTGGGCTGGTGCTAATGATTTTCTGAATCTTGCCACAGATCCTACTCAGGCTGTGACTAATGCAGTTACTAATATTAGTAGTGCAATTACAACCTTAGCCGGATTAGGTGCTAAAGAAATTGTTGTTGGCAATTTATCAGACTTGGGTGCTACTCCTTTGAGTATTGCTAATAACAATGTAGCGAATGCCAGAGCAATTTCTATTGGTTTTAATGCAGCTTTAACTCAAGCTTTAACTAACTTAGAACCAGCCCTCAATGTTGATTTATCTTTGGTAGATATCTTTGGTTTGAGTACAGCATTTCAGACTAATCCTGCTAATTACAAATTCACGAATATTACCCAACCTCTAATTACAGTCACTACTCCAGTTAATCCTGATCAATATGCTTTTTGGGACGATGTTCATCCCACAACCAGACTGCATCAGTTAGTAACAGATACATTTGAAAATACACTGCTTAATGATGGCGTAATTCCTGATTTAATTAAATATTCTGCCACGTTAGCTGATGGTAGTAATTTACCAGATTGGTTGAATTTCAACTCTACAACTCGCACCTTTAGTGGTACTCCCAACACAGGAAATGTCGGTAAATTAGATGTCAAGGTAATTGCGACAGATAAAGCCGGGGCAACTGTCAATGATATCTTTACTCTCGCAGTCAACCAATCTACAACTGTAGGAACTCCAGGAGATGATAAATTAATTGCCACTCCTGGTAGTCAATTCGATGGTCAGAACAATATTGTATTTACAGGTGCAGGTAAAGACGAGGTAGACCTGTCCACTGTATCCAGTTTGCCCAACTCAGGTAGCAATATCGTTGATCTGGGTAGCGGTGAAGATACAATTTTTGTGAATAAAGGCGATCGCACTTTCGGTAGTGATGGTAATGATACCTTTGATGCTAGAGATGGCCAAGGTAATAACCGAATGTCCGGTGGTCTTGGTGATGATACCTTCTACTTAGGTAGCAATGACCGGGCTTTGGGTGGTGATGGTAAAGATATCTTCAGAGTTAGTCTTGGTGGTGGTAACTTAATTTCCGGTGGTGCTGGCGCTGACCAATTCTGGATTGTCAATGCTGAATTACCCTCTTCGGCTAATACCGTGCTTGACTTCCAACTGGGTACTGATGTGATTGGGATTAGTGGTGCTGTCAGTTTAGGTATTACCACATCCACACTCAAGTTAAATCAAGTTGGTGCAGATACTGCGATTGTCTTCAATAATCAAACTCTAGCTACTCTGACTGGAATTCAAGCCAGTAGTTTGAGTTTGACAGATCCTAAACAGTTTGTTTTTGCGTAATAAGCATTTAGGAGGTAGGGGTAAAGCAAGAGCTTTATTGGTGTCAACTTAACGCAAAATCTTGATCCCGCAAGGAACTCAAGTTCCTTGCTAATAGCGAAAGTCATCTAAAAGATGACTAAATACTAGGAAAATTCATTAGTCCGTTTTAACGGACTTGAGCTATGAGACAGGGAATTTATTCCCTGACGGGTTTTTGGCAGTGCGGGCATACTATGGCTAACGCCACGCTGCGCTATCGACAAGCTCAGTACAAGTCTTGCCCGCGTGAGCGAGACGCTCACACTACAGTCCATCATTTTTATCTTGACGAACTACTAGTATTAGCAGTTGTAATCTTGTAAAATACACCATCTTTTCCTAATCTCACCCTTTCCGACCGGCAAAGGAAAAAAATTCACAGAAATTTAACAATGTGTACCAATAATTTGGTAACTTAGTACATAGTCTGCAACAATTAGGGAAAAATTACGTTGAGTTACCATCCAGATGCCATTGCCGCCCACGGTGGAGAGTTAATTAACCGGGTTGCTTCCTCAGCACAAAGAGAAGTATTTCTCTCTAAGGCTGACTTTTTACCGCGTGTGGAACTTGATGAACGAGCAGTTTCTGATTTAGAAATGATTGCCATTGGTGGTTTTAGTCCTTTGACTGGTTTCATGAACCAAGCAGACTACAACCGAGTCGTCACCCAAATGCGGTTAGCTAACGGTATTGTCTGGTCAATTCCCATTACACTGTCTGTAACCGAAGAAGTAGCATCCCCTCTACAAGCAGGCGGTTTGGTGCGTCTGGATAACCCCAGAGGCGAGTTTATTGGGGTATTGGAACTGACCCAAAAGTATACCTACGACAAACAACAAGAAGCCATAAATGTTTATCGCACTGATGATGTTAAACATCCTGGGGTGCAGGTAGTATATAACCAAGGTTCTATCAACCTAGCTGGTGATATCTGGTTATTACAACGGGACTCTCATCCCCATTTTCCCAGCTACCAAATTGATCCGGCTGCGTCACGGGAAATGTTTCGAGAAAAAGGCTGGAAAACAATTGTGGGTTTCCAAACTCGCAATCCTATCCACCGCGCCCATGAATATATTCAAAAGTGCGCTTTAGAAACTGTTGATGGTCTATTTTTGCACCCATTGGTAGGGGCAACAAAAGAAGATGACATCGCTGCTGATGTGCGGATGCGTTGTTATGAAATTTTACTAGAACATTATTACCCTGTAGATAGAGTAATTTTGGCAATTAACCCGGCAGCCATGCGTTATGCTGGGCCTAGAGAAGCCATTTTCCATGCTTTAGTGCGGAAAAATTACGGCTGTACACATTTTATTGTCGGACGTGATCATGCTGGTGTGGGTGACTACTACGGCACTTATGACGCTCAATATATCTTTGATGAATTCGCCCCTGAAGAGTTGGGAATTGTACCAATGAAGTTTGAACACGCTTTCTATTGCAAGCGCACCAAACAAATGGCCACAACGAAAACCAGTCCTAGCAAACCAGAGGAACGGGTTCATCTGTCGGGAACAAAGGTACGGGAAATGTTACGTCGGGGTGAATTACCACCACCAGAATTTTCTCGTCCAGAAGTTGCGGCTGAGTTAACCAGGGCTATGAAAATTGCACCTGTATTAGTTTAGGTTAAGATCAGAAACTTTACTCTCCAGACTTCAGCCTTTAAGCTATGAGAATGGTCTGGAGTCTGACTGTTAATTATGAAACGGCGTAGGTTTTTACAACAAATTAGCGGCTTATTAGCGGCATTGGGAGTGGCTGAAACTGAGTGGTTGAGTTTGGGTAATCCCTATTACCAAGCTTTAGCACAACCTAATCAGCGGAAGTTGGCATTATTGATAGGAATTAATCAATATCCACAAAGTCCTGCCCTTGGTGGTTGTGTGACTGATGTGGAGTTGCAAACAGAATTGTTAATTAATCGTTGTGGCTTTGCAGCGTCAGATATTCTGACTTTAACTGATGAACAAGCCAGCAGAAAATTTATTGAAAATGCTTTTTTAGATCACTTGGGTAAGCAAGCCAAATCTGGAGATGTGGTGATTTTCCATTTTTCTGGTTATGGGACTCGTGTTAATTTGGGAAATGAGCAGATCCCCGACTTCTTCAAGAAGTCGGGGATCTATAATGCCATAGTTCCTGTTGATGAGAATAATTTATTGGGGACAAATTCGAGAAACTATTTATTGGCAGAAACTCTGTTATTATTATTGCGATCGCTCCCAACAAATCAAGTTACAGCAATATTAGATACTAGCTACTATCATTCTAGTGAATTAAAACCCACTGGTTTACGAATGCGTACCCGTCCAGAATTATCAACAGCAACTTTACAAATAGAAGAATTAGAATTTCTATCACAACGGAAAAATCATAAATCAGCTAATAATAATCCTCTGATTATCAATGCGACTTCAGAACTAAATCAGCAAGCCGGAGAATTTCTTTTCTCTAATTGGACTGCGGGATTATTAACTTATGCTTTAACTCAATATTTGTGGGAAACAATTCCAGCCAAAACAATCCCAGTTTTTCTTTCTGGTGTTGCTACTTCCATGTATCAGTTAGGTGGAAAACAACAACCAAGTCTAGTAAATGAGCCAAAAAAATCTCAAAATGCTTTAATTGTTGATTATTTTCCGATTGATAAATTGAGAAGTATTGGTGTAGTTCAAGCCATAGATGATGATGGCAAAACAGTCAAATTATGGTTAGGAGGATTACCTAATCAAGTTCTCACAAATTATGGCGTAAATTCTCGGTTAACTCTGGATACGGGAGAAGAGTTAGTGGTTAAATCACGAAGTGGGTTAATAGCTAAAGCCCAATTTACAAATAAAGAAATTACTACTTTACCTCAAGTTGGGCAAATAGTCCAAGAAGTTATTCGGGTATTACCTCAGAATATTCATGTTAATGTGGCTTTAGATCAGGGTTTGGAAAGAATTGAACGGGTAGATGCTACTAGTGTTTTTTCAGGAATTAACCGGATTGCTAATATTGCTACTGTAGCAGAAACTGCTGATTATGTGTTTGGTAAAGTTGCCCAAGTCCCCAGCCGTTATGGTCTTTTTTGCCTGGGTGGTGAATTGATTATTAATACGATAGGGGAAGTTGGGGAAGCGGTGAAGGTGGCAGTACAGCGATTAAAACCAAAATTTTCTACTCTGTTAGCATCAAAGTTGTGGCAGTTGACAGAAAATAAAGGTTCTTCGCGTTTACCTGTGAGGGCAACTTTAGAGATTGTTAACAACGTTTTACCCCGTGTTTTTATGGTGAGGGATACTTTGGGGACTGCAAGTATTGATAACACTTTGCAAACACCTGGCTATGAAGAAATAGCTATGCCGACAATTCCTGTGGGTAGTCGCTGGCAATATAAAATTGAAAATTTGAGCGATCGCCCGATATACTTAATTTTAGTGGGTTTAAATAATTATCAAGATGCCTTTGCTTTTTATCCTTGGGAAGTTTTCCTGCAGACAGATATTCCCCCCACCAAACCCCAATTAATAGAAGTTCTGATTCCTCCGGGTAAAACTGTCAAAATTCCAGAGAATCACCCGATAGCTGGCTGGTTACTGCCCACTCGTTATACTTTTTGTGAACACCAAATTATTCTGAGTACAGCACCATTTAAGGAAACTCTCACGGCATTAGCGATCGCTAAATATCCTACCACAGATCAACAGGCTATTAGTCCCATTGTCAACCCTTTAGAAGTTGCCCAAGCCATATTACAAGATTTACATAACGCTAGTAACGTTACAACTGACATCAATGATGCCTATGTTTTGGATGTGAATAATTGGGCAAGTTTGAACTTTAGTTTTCAGGTTGTTTAGAGAGTCACCGAGTTAGGAGCAGGGCTGTTTCATTCCCTAAAATAGGTAGAATTGCCAGGGTAGATGGGGAGAAAAATCATGAGTGCTGGTCTAATTGAACAATTGAAGCAGTACCATCGTATTCAACAATCCGACGTGTAGTCATGGGGGTAGACTTCAATAAACTGGTGGAAAAATTTCATGGCAGGGCAAAAAATTATGTTGATTTAGAAGAATCAGAATGGTGTGCTGGGGAGGTAGGGGAGAAATTTTCTTCTTTCTTCTTCGTCCTGAACTCCTGATAGCGAAGCGTGGCGTTAGCCATACTCCTGACTTCTATAAAAATTAAAATGCCGCCCAGTGTCAACTAGGCGGTGTTAATTTTTTCTCAATTTTAAGAATTGTTAAGAACTGTGAGGAATTCTTTCTATTTCCGCATAACCACTAAAAATCAATCTTTGACCTTCTGTTTCTAAACGATTTAGTCGCATTTTTACCCCATCTAAATCAAAGCGATCTAAATCAACCATATTATCCAAAATTTCTACCAATGCCAGACTTAAAGTCTGGGAAATTTCTCTTTGTGCTTCTGGAACTCCCTCAAGTTCAATCTTAGGTTCTTTGAAAGAAACCCGCCTTCTTCTTTCAATTCCGACACCAATGGTCATACTTAGGGGTATGAGTTCACCGTTGTTTAAATCGGCTTTAGCTACCAAATGCAAGCGATTTTCAGGTAATAACTTGACTTCAACTTCGGTAAAAGAAACTGGTTCACCACCAGATATGGCAATCAAAGTGGGTTCAGAAAGGTTCAGCAGCCGCTTTTTCACCAATTCCGACTCAAAAGCTCGATTAATGCCTTCTTCTGATAAAATCACCTGGGCTACTGCTTGGGTGGGTTGTTTGAGAGTAAGTTTGCCACTTAAAACCGAGCCGAAGTCAATGGCTACAGCGTCGGTTTCAAAGGACATTTCCTCAACTGCGAAATCTTTGCGAATTACTAAGCCGCGACCGTTCATTTTAAAGCTATCAATGCTGCCTTGCAACAGTTTGCTGGAGGGATAGCAGCGCACAAAGACTTCTACTGACTCGCTTTGGGTAAACAGGTGGCGAATCGTTTGGCTGGCGACTGTATTGAGCATTCGCTCTCCCCAATCGGTGCTTTTGGTATCTGTTAAACCAGTAAGTCCGGCGAACATTAGGTTTTAGTCTCTAGAAGTTCTTTATATTTTTGTAACAAATTGTGAACAATTATGCAAGCGATCCCCTGATTTAATCTCCTGATGAGTCAGAACAGGATAACTGATGGTTGATTGTCAGTTGTCAGTTGTTGGTTGTCAGTAGGGGCGAAGCATTTGGAAGATAAATTATCGGTCATTGCCAAAAATAGTTCTCCAAATGCTTCGCCCGTACAGTTGTCAGTTGTCGGTTGTCATTGGTTAATAACTTTCTTCTATTCCCTATTGCCTATTGCTTTCCGTTGAGTCTGATAAATGTGAATTTGGTCTACTAAACCCCCAATACCAGGAATATCATCACCATAAAGTTGAAAACCTTTACCGACAGAATTAGTTAAAACTTCTGCACCTTTACCTTGATAATAAACAGGAACTGGACGATTGCCATGATTTCCCCAACCGTACTTTATATTAGGATTAGAACCCCAAAAATGACCCGCTTTCATGGAATCAGATTCAGCGGTTAAAGCTTCTGCACCTTTTTCTTTGAGTAGTTCGGAAAAATTGGGATTTAAAGTAAGATAATGATCATGATCAGCAGTAACAATCAACAGATTATTTTCCCAACCACCGTTATTTTTAATCCAGTCAATTGTTGTTTTTACAGCTTTATCAAAATCTAACACTGTCCCAATCATATTATCTAAGTTATCATCATGGGCAGCCCAATCAATATCACCACCTTCTACCATTAACCAAAATCCATCTTTGTCTTTAGATAAAACTGCTAAAGCTGCTTTGGTTAAATCATTAAGTGTGGGATTTTCATTAATTTCTTTCGCAATAAAAGATTTATCGGTTTCTCCAGGAAGTAGAGGCCGAACTGTATCGGGGTTTTTTCCTTGAGAACCAAACAGGGAAAAGATACTCAAACCTGTATTACTGTAATCACCATTAGCGGTACTCACAGGGAGATTTCCCTCTTGTCCTCTAGCTCCATATAATCCTAACAAGCGATCGCCCATATTTGGATCTAATTTAGCCGCAGTAGTCCCTAACTTATCAGCCGCATCTTTTCCCCGTTCTAAAAATGTATATTGATAACGGTTTTGATCAGGGTTTTTGCTTAACTCTTTATATGTCGTCTTCGTGATATATTCAAACTTGGTTGGCGGTTCTACACCCGTAGGCAGAGGTTGACTACTCGCACCCGTGAGAGGATGACCACCACCTAAAATTACAGTTGGTTGATATATGCGAAGTTCCTGCTGGAGAATATTATCTAAAGTTGGATAATCACCATCATATTTATTGCGACGATTCACGTTTGCTGCTGCTGCTCCCGGTGTAGCATGATCTACAGGAACAGAAGTCACAATCCCCGTAGATTTACCATGATCAGCCGCAGTCTTGAGAATAGTTTCTAAAGGTTTTTCAAATATATCAACGGAAATAGCATTGTTATAGCTTTTGACTCCCGTGTACAAAGTAGTCGCTGTATTGGCAGAATCAGGATAACTATACTTAATATACTCAGGATCATTACCAGGAGTCCAAGGATTTATTCCCCCACGTTGAGGATCATAACCCACTAAATTACCCACTGCATTAGGATTAAGATTTTTACCTCCTCCAGATGGTTTATCGCCAGGATTAAATTGAGGTTGGAATTTAAACCCAATACCCGTGAATGAAATTAATAGCCTACAAATAATTACTAATATTAATTCTGCAAATATTAAGGCATAAAAATAACTTCAGTTTAGTCTAAACTCCAGGCAAAATGTATCTAAAATTATATGATCATGAGATTTTTCTTGAATTTATAAATCATCAATCTTGTCAATTATTTGAAATCAAATTTAAAAAATCATAAATGTGTCATTTTTTTCGTCGAGAATTTTTATTCCTGCTCCAAAATGAGTAGCCTGATAGTATATATTGACAAAATATGAAAGAATATTTAAGCTTTATAAGAGTTTATTTCAAGTCATCCTTGACAGTTTTGTATGGGAATTCAAAAAGAACATCATCAGATGCTTACTCAGTTTACGACAGAATATGATCTGCAACCAATTGCAAAACATTTATCAACTATTATCAAAGAATCTTTGGCGAGTGTTTCATCAAGTAAATGTCGTCAAGGAACGATTCTAGTACCAACGTTTGTCATTTGGTTTGTAATTCTCTCCACTATCCGTCGTGATTTAAGTTATTTAGGAATAATGGATTGGATGATATCAGGATTGAGGTGGTTATCCTGTTGTCTACCAAAACAACTTATTTCTGAAGGTGCTATGAGTCATGCCAGAGTTCGTATAGGATTAACAGTTTTTCAACTAATATTTAAAAAACTCACTTCTAGTTTGACAACATTGAAATATGACTTTCATAAATGGACTACAGTAATATTTGATGGTTCCACAGGTACGACACCTGATACTGAAAGTAATCGTGATAAATTTGGGAAGTCTAAATGTGGTCGAGGAGAAAGTGCTTTTCCCATGCTGAGAATAGTCACATTAATATCAGCATCAACACGCCTGATCCTAGATTTTACCTATGGTTCGAGCCAAGGTAAAGGAACTGGTGAAAGGACTTTAATGACTAAATTACTGGCACAATTTAACCAGAAAAACTTATTATTTTTATTAGATGCTGGTTTATATTCCTTTGCAACTATTTTTAGTATTCGTACAAAAGAATGCGACTTTTTACTTAGGGTAGCTTCTAATGTTAAACTACCTGTTATCTCTGATTCTCGTTTGCCAGATGGATACATGGCTAGATATCCAGATGGAAGTTATTTATCAGAAATTAATGGCAAAATTCTCAATTTAGAAAAATCTACAGAATCGCATAAACAATGGAATCAGGAAAGTATCATTGTCCGAGTTATTGAATATCAAATTCCTGGTTTTCTCCCTCGTCGTTTAGTTACTAGTATTATTGACCCTAATATTTCTGCCAAAGAATTAATTATTCACTATCATTGCAGATGGGAGGTGGAAATTAGTTTCTGTGAAATAAAAACACATCAATGTGCTACGCTCAAAGGACAAATGCCCACTATTTTTCGGAGCAAAACATCTGAATTAGTCGAACAAGAACTTTATGCTATGTTAATTGCTTATAATCTACTCCGCGATTTAATTTACCAATCTGCTAACGAATATAATAAAAATCCTTTACTCCTTAGTTTTCTTGAATCTTTGCAACTAGTTATAGATTTAGTACAACTCATCAGCCATTCATCCTTAAAATTACGAGAAATTCAACATCAATATTTATTATCATTAATTTCCCAGTCTGAAATTGATCGCCCCCGACGAAAACGTATTAATCCCCGTGTTGTCAAAATTAAAATGTCCAAATTCAAGCGCAAAAACTCTTCCCATAAATCTGAAATCAGAGATATAGAAAAAGACTTGAAAATCCTTCCCCCACAAGCAGTTTGACAATTTCATTCACGGGTATTGAATTTAAACCCTGGTAGAATCGGACTAGCGCCTGTAATCGGATTAGAGTTTGATAACGCAGAGTTACCCGTGCTGAAAACCCCATTACCAGGAGCAATGGTAGTACCATAGGTGGTAGCAAGGGCGTAATTATCCAGAGTTTGAAAACTCAGTCCTTCCCCCTTACCAGAAGTATAATTATATCCTTTAGCCATAGCCCCAGCGCGAGCCATTTCCCAGCCCATACCATCCCCAATCATCAGAATGACGTTTTTGGTTTTAGTGACAGGTGTAGCGGGGCTAGAATGGTTAGTCAGAGTGATGAATATACCAACTACAATGATCAACACTGTAGTAAATAAACGGCGTTTAAATCGGAATTGTGAACTAGATTTAATTACCATTGGTAAAATGCCTGCTAGGAAATTGCTCTATGATGAGAGAATATTACAAAATGATCACAAAACTTTAAATTGACTCATCATGGCGAAAATTCAGTTTGCTAAAGGTATTGAAGAAACAGTAGTTCCAGATGTTCGGTTGACAAGAGCAAAACAAGGTGAAAGTGGTACAGCCACATTTATCTTCACCAATCCTGATATATTGGCGCAAGATGGCACAGATGAAGTTACTGGTTTATATTTGATTGACGAAGAAGGGGAAATCGTTATTCGTAACGTTCAGGGTAAATTTGTCAACGGTAAACCAGAATCTCTAGAAGCAATTTATGTGATGAATTCTAATGATGAGTGGGATCGTTTTATGCGCTTCATGAATCGTTATGCTGAGGACAATGGACTAGGATTGAGTAAGTCTTAATTAGTCATTAGTCAGTGGTCAGTGGTCAGTAGGGGCGAAGCATTTGGAAGATAAATTATCAGTCATTGCCAAAAATAGTTCTCCAAATGCTTCGCCCGTACAGTTGTTAGTAGGGGCGAAGCATTTGGAAGATAAATTATCAGTCATTGCCAAAAATAGTTCTCCAAATGCTTCGCCCGTACAGTGGTCATTGGCTAAAATACATAACATCTATCATGGAATTTCAACCACACCCCAATACACAGCAAGTTTCTGTAAGTTGTGCGGTGATTACCGTCAGTGATACCCGTTCCCCAGATACAGATAAAAGTGGTCAATTAATTAAAGAACTACTTTTAGCAGATGATCACACAGTGGCATTGTATCAGATTATCAAAGATGAACCTAAAGAAATTCAATCCCAAATGACAGCCTTGGGCGAAGATACTCGTATCAATGCTGTAATTTTTAATGGAGGAACGGGAATTGCTCCCAGGGATACTACTTATGATGCTTTAGAAAAGCTATTAGAAAAGACTTTACCGGGATTTGGGGAATTATTTCGATTTTTAAGTTATCAAGAAATTGGTTCTCGCGCTATGGCTTCTCGTGCTGTCGCTGGTGTTTATCAAAGCAAAATCATTTTTTCTCTTCCTGGTTCTAGTAATGCTGTGCGATTGGGGATGGAAAAGTTGATTTTACCGGAATTGGTACATTTGGTAAAACAATTAAATTTGCAGAATTAAACATAAATGATAAATTGATCTTAGTCGTGAGGTGACAGATCCCCGACTTCTCTAAGAAGTCGGGGATCTAATTCATTTTATAATGTGAAGTTGATTTTTCATCCTCAAATCTCAATGGTTCATAGACAATCAAAAAATCACATCCTGTTAATCCTTAAATCCTGGACATCCTGATTCTGACAAAATGTTATTGTTGTCATGCAGAGCCTCCCGTGAGCATTCCCCAGCAGAGCCAGGGAACGAGGGAAAAATCACATCCTGTTAATCCTGAACTCGTTCCCAGACTCCGGCTGGGAATGGGAGTTTGAGGCTCTGCCTCAAATACAGTGAATATAATGGAGGCAGAGCCTCCCGTGGGCATTCCCCGGCAGAGCCAGGGAACGAGGGATTAACATCACCAAAGAAACTCCCTACAACCCTTTTAATAAACCCATTATTTGTTCATAAAGGGCAGTATTTCCTTGAGCCATGAACAATTGCGCTGCTCGTTGCAGGTCTTCTCTGGCTTTTTGTTTGTCACCAAGTTGATAATAAACATATGCCCGGTTGTAGTAGGCATTGGCATATTTAGGATTAAACTTGATAGCTAGGGTGTAATCATCTATTGCTCCTGGCTTATCTCCTAAATTTTTACGGACAACTCCCCGGTTGAGGTAGGCTAGGGCTAAGTTAGGATTAATCTTGATAGCTAGGGTGTAATCATCTATTGCTCCTGGCTTATCTCCTAAATTTTTACGGACAACTCCCCGGTTGAGGTAGGCTAGGGCTAAGTTAGGATTAATCTTGATAGCTAGGTTGTAATCATCTATTGCACCCTGCTTATCTCCTAATTCATTACGGACATTTCCCCGGTTGTAGTAGGCTAGGGCATCGTTAGGATTAATCTTGATAGCTAGGTTGTAATCATCTATTGCTCCTGGCTTATCTCCTAAATCATTACGGACAATTCCCCGGTTGTTGTAGGCTAGGGCATCGTTAGGATTAATCTTGATAGCTTGGTTGTAATCATCTATTGCTCCTGGCTTATCTCCTAAATCATCACGGACATTTCCCCGGCCGATGTAGGCTTCGGCAAAGTTAGGATTAATCTTGATAGCTAGGGTGTAATCATCTATAGCTCCTTGCTTATCTCCTAATTCCTTACGGACAATTCCCCGGTTGTTGTAGGCTTGGGCAAAGTTACAGGGGAAACGCATCTAATTTTTTTTGACAAAATGTAACTTCTATGAATAGATAAAAAGGGCAGTATTACCATGTTAATATCAAGCCAATAAATGAGTATGAAGAAAATTTGATGGTAAATTCGTTTCTATAAGAATCAATAAAATGAGTTGAAGTGGTATTCTCAATAAAACTAAAGAGACAAAATTCACAAAATGAAGCTACCACCAAAAATCACAATAGTAGATCACTTTAAAGATTTAGAAGATAAAAGAGTTGAGAGAACAAAAAGGCATAAATTAATAGATATAGTAACCATTGCGATTTGTGCAGTGATCTGTGGAGTAGATAGTTGGGTATTGATGGAGGCTTATGGAAAAAAGAAAGAAAAATGGCTAAAACAATTTTTAGAACTTCCAAACGGGATTCCATCTCATGATACATTCGCCAGAGTATTTGCGAGAATAGATCCGCAACAATTTCAGAATTGTTTTTTGAGTTGGATAAAATCTATCAATAAAATTACAGAAGGAGAAGTCATAGCAATAGATGGGAAAACATTAAGGCATTCATATGATAAAGGAAAGGATAAAGGTGCGATTCACATGGTAAGTGCATGGGCAACTAGTAATAAATTAGTATTAGGACAATGTAAAGTAGAAGAAAAGTCAAATGAAATAACAGCCATACCGGAATTAATTAAAGTATTAGATATAGCCGGATGTTTAGTAACGATTGATGCGATGGGGTGTCAAAAAGAGATAGTAAAATCAATTGCAGAAAAATCAGGCGAATATATTATCGCACTCAAAAAGAATCAAGGTAATTTATATAAGAATGTAGAAGAAATCTTCAAAGAAGCTATATCTAAAGGGTTTGAGGGATTCAAATATAGTGAATTTCATACAAAAGAAGACAAACATGGAAGAGAAGAGATTCGTCATTATCTCATGTTATCAGACATAGAAGAAAGAATAGATACTGATAAGAAATGGGTAAATCTTCAAAGTGTAGGAATGGTAGAATATATACGAAAAGTTAATGGAAAAACGAAGGTTGAGACAGGCTATTATATAAGTAGTTTGACAAATAATGCGAAATTACTAGGAGAATCAGTCCGCACTCATTGGGGTATAGAGAATTCATTACACTGGGTTTTAGATGTAGCTTTTAGAGAAGATGATTGTCGGATAAGAAAGGATAATGCACCACAAAACTTTGCAGTTATTCGTCATATAGCAGTTAATCTTTTAGGAAAAGAAAAAAGCCAAAAACTAGGAACTAAAAGTAAGCAGTTTTGTGCAGGATGGGATGATGAATATTTAGAGAAGATTTTAGAATGTATCTGATAAAAATCAGAAAATATAGACAAATATAAATATAACCAATTTATTTTTCTGTTGATTCTACAATAGAATCTATATTTTTGATGCCAAAAAATATAGATATTAATATATAGAACTGAACAAAATAAATCCATCATTAAAAATAAATAATTACTCTAAATTTATGAAATTTTTATAATTTTAATAAAGGAATTTATCAGATTTTGAATGAAGTTAGATATTTTCCCATATTGATGCACTAATATAGTATTCTGTCAAGATAATTTAGATGCGTTTCCCCTGGAGTCTTTGGAAGATTATACTAAGTTTTCTATCCGACAAATTGAAGCATTAGGACAAAATGCGAAAATTATCAAATCTGGACAAATACAACTTGGTGAAACACAAGGTTATCAAGTAGTTTATGAAAGCAGAGATAATATCCACAAGGTAAATTTCCAAGAAATGCAAGTATGGATTGTTAATGGTAAGAAAGCCTATATTCTCACCTATCGCGCTGAAGATAAATCCTATCCAGAGTTTGCGAAAACTGTGGAAGACACCATAATTAAATCCTTTAGACTGGAAAAATCCACATCTGAAAAATCCACAAATCCAATCTGGTAATTAAGAGGATGTTTGAAAAGTATCAGAATTAATCGAGATCCCCCCAACCCCCCTTACAAAGGGGGGCTAAATTCCTCAAAGTCCCCCTTTTCAAGGGGGATTTAGGGGGATCAGATCCCAGAGGAAAAAGTTTTCAAATAACCTCTTACTTAAACTCCAAATTCAAGGGTGTAAATGACAATTTGAGTATTGGGAATTGGGGTAATTTACGTTCTGGACAGAACCCCCAATCTCAAAACAAAAACAACCCCCAAATTTGGAGGTTGTGAATTTTTATTTGTGAAAAATCTGATGATTAAAACAAAACTGATTATTTTATGGACATAATACAAACGGAAGCTAGAAAAGCGGCGATCATATAAAACACAGCCACTACTTGCAATTCTGACCAACCAGTTAATTCTAAATGATGATGTAAAGGAGCCATTTTAAATAATCGCTTACCTTTGCCATCTGGTCCTTTTGTAGCTTTATAATAACCAACTTGTGCCATCACAGAGAGAGTTTCCACAAAGAAGATACCACTCAGGATAAACAGTGCTACTAAAGTATTTGTTAACAGTGCAACCGCAGCTAAAGCGCCACCCAGGGCTAAAGAACCCGTGTCACCCATGAAAACACTAGCCGGGTTGCGATTGTAGGCTAAAAAGCCCAAGCAGCTACCGCTGACAGCAGCACAGAAAACCATCAAGTCGGGAGAAGTTGGCGCAATGATCACACCTAATGCGAAAATAGCGATCGCTACTGTTCCCGCTGCTAAACCATCAATCCCATCTGTTAAATTAGTAGCATTGCTCTGGGCAACTAGGACAAACCCGGCTACAGGCCAAAACAACAGTCCTAAAGGTAAGGATAAACCCACCCAAGGTACATGGATATTAGTTATACTAAAATCACCCTTAAATACCAACCACGCACAAAATACCGCCCCAAAGATAACTTGCAAAGCTAACTTCATCTTTGGAGAAATTCCTTTGTTAGACTTCCGACGCAAAATTTGCCAGTCGTCTATCCAGCCAATTAAGCCGTAGCTGAGTGTTAAAGCCGAAACTGCCAGCACATTTTCTGAAAAATCGGATAATATACAAGCAATTATCACCGCTACAGGGATAAAAAATATACCCCCCATAGTTGGTGTTCCCGCCTTTTTGAGATGTGCCTGGGGTCCATCCTCCCGGATGATTTGCCCGGTTTTGAGCGTTTGTAGCAGAGGGATTACCCACTGTCCCAAAATCGCCACACCCACAGCAGATAATAAAAGAGGTAGGGTGAGGGAAGTAGTAGCCCATGGGGTTCTATTTCCCATCCAATCTGAAATCAAGGCTGTCGTACTGAGTAGCAAGGCCAGCAAGGAGGCTAACCCAATTCCCGAAAAATTCAAACTTTGATTAGGAGATAATTTAGCGTCCACAAAAAAAAGTCCCTTCACTCCACACTTTAAAAAAACCTCAACAAAATAATCCAACCCGGTTTTGGTTACTAGTTCACAAGATCCTGCGGTACTAGTACATCACAGCGTAAATAAAGCAACAAGATTCAATCGCCAAAAAGCCTACTGTATATTAGTTTTGACTTTTGACTTTTGACTTTTGACTTCCGCCCTGCGGTACTAGTCCTCCTCAGCAATTACATCATCGTCATCATCATAGTCAGTATCACCAATTCCGTCGTCTGCGCCCAGAAAATCGGATATTACTTCTACATCTTCCCGCGAGTCGGTGTCATGGATATCACGGGCTATCAGTCTGCCACTCAGCCGCAACCAGTCCAACATGGAGGACTCTTGTTTTAAGGGAATAACTGATGCTCGTTGGTTTCGGGGAGCTTCGCGGAGGGGAGAATCTAACATATTAACAATCACACACAAGGGTTTATATAACTAGACATTAAGAGGATGTTTGAAAAGTGGTATTCCGTAATTTTCATCACATTGCTACCCCCCTTAGTCCCCCCTTGTAAAGGGGGGAAACAATAAAAATCCAGTTCCCTCCCCTTTACAAGGGGAGGGTTAGGGTGGGGTAAAAAATATTTGATACATCAACCATAACTTTTCAAACACCCTCTAAGAGTCTATCATTTGATACGAGTTAATTTATTCCTTCATACAACTCTTTAATTGCTGAATCCGAATTAAAGAAAATTTTCATTTAATTAGGGAACGGTAGCCAAAAAGGCATTATTTACGAGTTGTCTGGTTATAGACAAAGAACATTAATATTTTATTAATGCTGTTTCATCATGCAAACTCTTGAGGTACAGGTTAATGATAGGTAAATCAACTCTCATAGATATAATTGTTGGCACAAATCGCGGTTTATTAGCAAATCAGCAACAACAACAAGCCATTTTAGCAGCGATCGCTAACTTAGAAGATTTTAATCCTACACCACGGCCATTAGCAGCTAGTAATTTACTAGAAGGCAACTGGCGACTACTATACACCACAAGCAAAGCTCTATTAAACATAGATCGTTTACCCTTATGTAAACTTGGTCACATTTACCAATGTATTCGCGGAGAAACCAACAGTATTTATAATATAGCTGAGATTTATGGCATTCCTTTATTTGCAGGATTAGTTAGCGTTGTTGCTAAATTTGAACCAGTCTCAGAACGGCGTGTACAAGTAAAATTCCAACGTTCTATCATCGGGTTACAAAGCCTAATTGGCTATACAACACCAGGAAACTTCATCCAACAAATTGAATTGGGGCAAAAATTTACAGCTTTTGATTTTCCCATTCAAAGTGAACAACAAGGTTGGTTAGATATTACTTATATAGATGATGATCTCCGGATTGGCAGGGGGAACGAAGGTAGTGTTTTTGTATTAAGTAAGACATAAGACATTTTGCAAGGGGTATTTGGGAATGAGGTTAATCTATTATAGGTACTTTGTCAAGGGGTAAATTAAGAAGATTAACAACTTATTCCCCATGAAAATTCACCAATTTGACAAATAACTTAACAAAACCACAAGCCAACACCTTCAGGATGTAGAGTGAGAACAATCAGCCCTACTTTAACGGCATTCATACTTCAAAAGGGAAGATCCATCATGGTTCAACGTGGTTCTAAAGTACGTGTTCTCCGCCCTGAGTCCTACTGGTTTCAGGATCTTGGTACAGTGGTTTCTGTTGACAAAAGCGCCATCAAATACCCTGTAATTGTTCGCTTTGAGAAAGTTAACTATTCTGATCTCAATACCAACAACTTTGCTGTAGATGAGTTAATTGAGGTCGAAGCACCTAAACCCAAAGCCGCAGCAAAATAAACAGCCAAGCATCAAGGGGATTGTTTAATGGGATAATAGGAGGAGATGTCAAGGTGAAAATCTTGCCCATTTCCTCTCTTTGACCATACCTGCCCCTAAAAATATTATTTGCTTGAATGCCTGAACTGCCTGAAGTTGAAACAGTCCGTCGGGGTTTAAATCAATTAACCCTGAGTCAAGAAATCACGGGAGGAGATGTATTGCTACAACGCACCATCGCCTACCCGGTTTCTGTTGATGAATTTATTAACAAAATTAAAGGCAATACCATTGCTACCTGGCATCGTCGTGGTAAATATCTCCTCGCTGAACTTTCCTCCCCTTCCCCCAGTTATTTAGGAGTTCACCTCCGCATGACCGGTCAGTTACTTTGGTTAACCCAAGATGAACCTTTACATAAACACACCAGAGTCAGGTTATTTTTTGGGGAAAACCAAGAATTGCGCTTTGTTGACCAGCGCACCTTAGGGCAAATGTGGTATGTTCCTGGTTCTATGGCTGTAGAAAGTATTATGACAGGTTTGGCGAAATTGGCAGTTGACCCCTTTTCCCCAGAGTTCACTGTAGAGTATTTAGCCGATAAATTAAAAAAATCCCGTCGTCCCATTAAAACTGGATTATTAGATCAGTCAATGGTGGCAGGATTAGGTAATATTTATGCAGATGAAGCTTTGTTTAAAAGTGGGATTTTACCAACAACTCTTTGTACAGAATTGCAACTTCCAAAAATCGAACTTTTGCGAACTGCAATTATTCAAGTTTTATCAGCGAGTATTGCGGTAGGTGGGACAACTTTTAGTAATTTCTTGAGTGTTAAAGGCGTTAACGGTAATTATGGCGGTGAAGCGTGGGTTTATAATCGCACTGGCGAACCTTGTAAGGTTTGTGGTAATGTTATCCAGCGAATTAAGTTAGGTGGGCGTTCTAGTCATTTTTGTTCTCAATGTCAAAGTTAATTAGGTTAGCATTGAAAACTAAATTACTTTTCTTCCTGCATACTTCTCACAATTTTCGTCACCATTTTCCTAGGAATAAACCGCACACATTTTGACATCAGTTTGTTGATAAAACCAGGAATAATAATGATTTTCCCCTTCATTAAAGCATCATATCCCATCTGAGCTACAGTTGCCGCATCCATCATATTTTTACCCTTGAGCATTTTAGAATCTGCCATGCCGGTTCTTTCATGAAAAGCAGATGCTGTTGAACCTGGACAAAGAACTGTGACGGTGACACCTGTACCTTCTAATTCATTAGCGATCGCTTCGGAGAATGATAAAATATAGGCTTTGGTGGCAAAATAAACTGCCATTAATGGACCTGGTTGAAAAGCAGCGGCAGAAGAAACATTTAATATTTTCCCATAACCTTGTTTAACCATGTCTTTGAGAAATAATTTTGTTAAATGAGTTAAACAAACTAAATTTACTTGCAGCATTTCTAGTTCATTATTTAAGTTAGTTTCATTAAATAATCCATAAGTACCAAATCCGGCATTATTTACCAGGATATCAACTTTAATACCAGCTTGTTGTAATTCCGAGAAAATTTCTTGAGGAGATGTAGATATAGATAAATCTTTGATAATAGGTTTAACAGAAATTCCAAATTCTTCTGCAAAATCAACAGCTATTTTTGTGAGTTTTTCTCCTACTCTATCTACTAATACAAGATTATAATTATTATGAGCAAAAATCCGGGCTAACTGATAACCAATCCCATTAGCTGAACCCGTAATTAAAACTGTTCCCTGGCATTTTATGTTCATTTTACAAAAAGTGAATTAGCTGGAATTGGCACGGATAAATCTTACCAACACCATTATACTAAATAAAAATTAAGCTGCTTATAATTAAGATTTCCAGAATAATTGACCGCAGATGAACGCGGATAAATACGGATAAAATAATGGATTTCATAATTATATGCAGCCTCATGGAAAATTGATATTAAGCAAGACTTAGGAAACCAGTCTGTACTAAATAAGATGTGTAAGTCATCAACAATTGAGAATCAATAGGTGGACAAACAATAGAACTGCCTTTTAGTGCTTCTAGGGTTTCTTCACAACTAATAATTGGTCTTCTCGCTTGTAAATACAAATCAGGAATAGTGATTTGTTCATCTGACCAACGTTCTAGTAAAAATGGCCGCAAAGTATATAAAGGATTGTCTTGAGATGTGACATTATTAATTAATTCTGCTTGCCATTCTTCGTAGGGAATCATCTTCAGTGAGAATCCGAAAGAACGCACCCAATCAACTAAAGATTTTAAGGAAGCAGGTTGAGGATGTTGTAAATGGAAAGCCTTACCTACAGATGTTTCTTGTCGAGAAAGATAAACAACTGATTTGCTGACATAATCAACAGGAGACATATCCAACATATAATCTACATCAGGGAAAGACCCCATTTGCAGACAACCTTTAATCATCAAATTGATGAAATCATGAGTATTACAAATTCCAGTTTGACTATCTCCAGAAATTAAAGGAGGTCTATGAATAGTAATAGGTAATCCTCGACTACCAGCAATTTTTACTAATTTTTCTGCTACCCATTTAGTTTGGGAATAACCGAGGAAAATACCTTCCCAGTCATGAAAATCATCATCTTCTTTAACTAACTTACCAGCATAAGCCGTTGATTCAAAAACAGCCACACTAGAAACATAATGCAATGGCTTAACTTTAGTTTGACAAGCTAACCGCAAAACTTCCTGTGTACCCAAAACATTCGCTGTTTTTAATGCTGAGTAAGGATAAACATAATTCAGCAAAGCGGCACTATGATAAATAGTATCAATGTTAGCAGCTAGATTTTCAAATTGTTCTGCACTAATCCCCAAATGTGGCTGTGCTAAATCACCAATTATAGGAATAATTCTGCCACTATAATGATCTTGCCAAATGCCATATTGTTGCAAATTATTTTCTAATTTGCTTTTACCTTCTTCCAAACTACTAGCACGGACTAAGCAATAAAGAGTTGCGTTCGATACTTCTAGTAATTCCTTGATAATGAAAGCGCCTAAATAACCTGTTCCCCCAGTTAAAAAGATATTTTTAGGGTTAGTAACAGAAACAGCAGTACCTACGGGTTGAATAGTGGGGTCTAGGACAGCTTCCGCACCCAAATCTAGCAGAGGAGGAGCAAAACTAACAGGAGAATTTGTCCCAGACCCTGCATCTTTTACTTGAGAATCATCACTTGATTCGTCTGCTAATCGCTGAGAAAGGGCAGCAATGTTAGGATAATGCCAAAGTAAAATAGGAGAGGGCTTAAATCCTAGTAATTCTTCTAATTTACTAATGATCATCATGGCTTGAGCAGAATCCAAACCATAATTTTCTAAGTTTTCGTCAACGTCAACTTCTGCGGTTTCGACTCCGACAACTTCCGCAAGATGAGAAACTAGAAATGCTTGAATACTTTCAGCATTATAAGACTGTTTTAAATTCATTTTTTACTTCTCCAATGTAGAAGGAATTGGTTGATATTGACTGTAATAAGCAGGCATTTGTAAACCCTGCATTTTTAAACTGTGACTACGATATAAAAATGCTGTCCCCTTCATAATTTGGTCAGCAACATCAACAACATGACGCTGATTAGGTTCTGACAAATAAGAGCCACGCACCCAGTCATTGAAGCCACCCATAGCTGGTCCACACCATATTTGATAATCAACTTCCCGACCTTTTTCACCAGTGCTAGACCAGCGGGAAGATAACCCTAAATACCAGCGAAAGATTACAGCCATTTTCAACTTAGGATTATTAACAGCTTTACCCAATTTTTCAGGATTCTTTTGGGATAAATAAGCCGCTGCACCTTCCCAAACTTCCGCAAGACTTTTACGGAAAATTTGTTTTTCTAGCTTATCTTTTTCGGCTGCGGGAATCTGTTCAATAGAGTCGTAAGTGCGATATAATTCATACAATTTTTGCGCTCGCATGGGGAACATTGTCCCGCGTTTGAGAACTTGCAATTTGACTCCCATTTCAAACATATCGGCTGCGGGAGCCATGATCATATCTGCCATTTCGGCTTGTGCTAATAATTTTTTAGTATGTTCACAAGCACCAGATTCCACACAAGATTGATTAATTGAACCCGTCATTATATAAGCAGCACCCATCATAAAACCAGCTAAAGCTGCTTCTGGTGTACCAATGCCTCCAGCCACGCCAATTCTAATAGGAACTGAGTAATTATATTGGGCTTGAATTTCATCTCTGAGGGCAATAATTGAAGGTAATAAACATACTAAAGGACGATTATCTGTATGACCACCAGAATCAGCCTCAACGGTAATATCATCAGCCATTGGCACTTGTCTTGCCAAATTAGCTTGCAATTCTGTAATTAGTCCTTGCTCAAGTAATTCTTTGAGGATTCTTTCTGGTGCTGGTTGCAAAAATTTAGTCGCAACTTCCCGACGGGAAACTTTAGCAATGACCTTATTTCTGATATCAATTTGATTAGCTGCATTTAATCTTAACCCAGCAACTCGATAATAAACGATGTTAGGAGTTAAGTCTAAAAATGCTGATGCTTCTACAATTCTGACACCATATTTCAAATATAAATCTACAGCCCGACGTTCAATAGCTGGTTCATTAGGACTGTGAATTAAATTGAAAGCGTAGGGTCCATTAGGTAATGCTTGTTGAATAGTATTAATCGCACTTTCTAACCGTTCTGGAAGTAAACCACCTGCACCAAAGGAACTTAAAATTTTCTCTTTTCCCAGAGCAATTACCATTTCTTCGGAAGCAATACCCCCAGCCATTGCTCCGGTCATATAGGCGTATTTTACACCATAAGCAGCGAGAAAACTAGGGTCGCCAAGTTGTTGTAACCGGAGGGGAGGGAGTGAGATTAAAAGTTCTGCTTGTCCAGATGAAACATTATCATTAGGTGCTAAATAGCCATCATTAGTAGCACCAATTTTCCCGGATATTTTAATAATATAGCAGGGTTTATCTGATGTTAATAGTTTATCTTTGATGGCACTTTTTTCAAAGCTAACACAATCTAATGAACCTTTCCAAATTTGGTTTTGATGATTACAGGTAAAAAAACCCAGTCCATTATCATGTTTATTTAGTACCGTCTCGATTGTTGTCACGGTAGTTATTCCTCAATTTATAAGCAGGGTATTTGAAATGAAGTAAAAAAATTGGCGTTGCTGATCAAATATATGAATATGTTTCGCGCAAAGACGCAAAGGAGCTAAGGCGCAAAGTTTGAGATTTTTCAATTTCATACGTCAATTTAGCAACGCCGATTTTTGGTTATTTTTCTTCGTTGAGTAGGTTTTGAGCGCAAGCTAATTGCAATTGAATGATTTCGCTCATTTGTTGACTAAAATCTTGTCTAGCTGCTAAGAAACTTGTGTGTGTTTTAGTTAATTTGGCGGTGTTGTTACTCAGGTTTTGATACTGAGCAATTTTTAAATCATTCATGCTAATTTTTCCACTAGATTCTTGATTTATGTTTTGCTTAATGATTTTTGTTGACTCAAAGAATTTTAGTTTCTTTGACAATTCCAAACCGTTCTCCATGATCGTTTTCATGGTATTTTTCTGTGGTTTGGGGTAAATTTCTGTGGGCGCTATCTTCTCCGATGTCTGTAGGGAATTGATGATTTTATACTCTTGATGAGTAGAAATTGTTTGCTTTTGGTTATTAGCAAATATTTGGCGATTTTCTGCATTCAAAATTGCAGAAGTCATGGAATTACCACCTAATGTAACTTTCCTCAGTGCAGCTTTTTTCTGTTGGGTGTTTTCTGAGGATAGGTTATACAAAGGAGCGAGATTCAAGTTTACTTGATGACTCAATAGTTTTGCTAATGCTTTAATTAGGGAACTATGGTCATCTGTACCCCGTCGGTTTAGGGATACGGTAAGATGTTCTTGATTACCCAGATTTTTATCTATCCAGCGTGAACAAATACCACCTGCACCGGCTTCAATAAAGATTTTTGCTCCGTCACCATAGACGCGATTAACTAAGCGGGGAAAGTCGAGTTGTTGACATAATCCTGTGGCAATATTGTGGGCAATTTGGTTGCTTTCAATTTCAATTGATTGATATTCAGCAGCGGAGTAAAACTTGATTCCGGGGATTTTTTGTGCTGGTAATGTGTATAAGGTTTCTAATTCTTGAGATTCTGATTGCATTGCTTGACAATGAATCACATGATCAAAAGGAGCAGGAAAAGAATTACAACCCAGGGTTTTAATTACTCGCTCACAAGCTGCTGGTTCTCCGGCAATTAATACTTCTTCTGGAGTATTAATCTGTGTTAGGTAAACACGGGTTTCATTTTTTAAACATTCTCTAACTTGGGCTGGAGTAGCCATAAGAACGTAGTTAGCCCATAACTTATTCTCTGGATTTGTGTCAGTTTTTGGTAGTCCCCAATACTCACGGACAGCGTTTTTGGAACCAGATAATCTATCTCCAAATAAAGCTGATGAATTAAAAGTATGACTAACTTCATAAAAATTGCTCCATACTCCTTGAGCAACCATCATGCTAGTTTCACCTAAACTATATCCGAAGACATATTTAGGTTTAATGTTAAAATCCTCGGTGATAATTGTGGAGATTAATCTGGTAAAAAGCACTTCTGCTTCAAACATTGCTAAGGAATCATCCAGCAATTTCTTTTCTAATGTTTCCAATTGTCGAGTTGATAATTTACTCAAACTTCTCGGAAATACCAACTTTTCCACATCTGCTGCTCGTTCGTCAAGACTTTTGATAATGACATCATCTAAGACTTTAGGAAATAAACGGAAAAGACTCCGACCAATTCCTAAATAAGTATTAACAGCAGCGGGATAAACAAAGGCAATTTCTCCATTTTTCCCCAGGGGTTTGGGTGTGAAATAACTACCTATGGGAGTCTGCCAATCTTTGCCATTTACAAAGGCATTAGTTACACCTTTTTTAGCAGAATTAATTTCTTTAATTAATTCTTTTTGGTTGCGTCCAGTTAGGGAAAGTGTATATTTGCTGTCAGAGTTTTGTTGAAATTTAACAAAGGTTTGACTAGCAATATTTTTGAGAGAATCAGCATTTTCAATTGTTGCTTGCAAATGATCCAACGCTGCTAATAAGCTAGATTGATCATCTGCTGCAATGGGTAATAAATGCAAAGGTCTTGATTCTAAATATGTGCTGGTACGTTCTGGTTGTGCGGTTTCTTCTGATAGGATGATATGGGCAAAAGAACCGTCACAACCAATACTATTAATCGCGGAAATTCGAGATTTGACCTCTTTTTGCAAAAACCAAGGTCTGGACTCAGTTGCAACATAGAAAGGACTACCTTCCCATACTTGCGGTGTTTTGACACCAGACCAATTGGGAGTTCCGGGAATATATCTGTGATAAATACTCAGTGCAGTTTTTATTAAACTGGCAATTCCGGACGCAACGAAGGTATGACCAATATTAGCTTTAACGCTACCTATAGCGCAGTGTAAACCATCACCAACGGCAGGATAAGCTTGAAGGATACCGTTAATTTCGGCTTCGTCTTCTGCGGGAATACCACTAGCGCAGACTTCCAAATAATTGACTTTTGTGGGTTCAATTCCGGCTTGTTGAAAAGCTTGTTGACATACTTGGCTAATGGTATGGCTATCTACAGCCATTGAGGGAGCTTGACCAATGCTAATACCATCAATTACTGCATAGATACGTTGGTTATTTGCTAACGCCGTATCATGGCGTTTAAGAACAACTGCACCTGCACCTTCTCCCACATTCCAACCATTGGCTTTTTCGTCAAAACTTAAAGTATTGACTCCTGTATTAATTGTGCCAAATTGACTTCGCAATAAGACATTTTCTACCCCTCCTGCTAAGTCAACAGCACCCACAACTACAGCATCTACTTCATTAGTATCTAGCAGCATTTGCGCTAGTTCTAGGGCTTTAAAAGCGGCTGTTTCGACGGCACTAATGGTAAAAGATGGACCAGAAAAATTCCATAAAGAGGAAATCCGACTAGCCATAATATTGGTAACGTAACTCAGATATTCACTCAATTCAACTTGATTGTGAATACTATCTTGAACAATGCCTTCTAGTTGATTGATTTTTTCTGGTGATAAGGCAATTTCTGCCCCATTCAAACCATCTTTTATTTGCCAAGATGAATTCCATCTTTGTTGGAGTTGATGTACAGATAATTCTGTATCTGCGGCGATAATTACCGCTACATTATTATTAGGTGAAAGTCCGGCATCTTTGAGGGCGCGGTCAGCAACTCTTAATAATAAAAGTTGTTGAGAGTTGATTTTTTCAACTTCATTAGGAGGAATTTTGTAAGCTAAAGTATCAACTTCAAAATCATCAATATATGCTCCTTGGGGGACTTTTCCTGCTTCTAAACCATACTCTCGCAGTAAAGTTTCTTGTTCATTAATACCATGCCATCTTGATTCTGGTAGAGGAATAAAATGCTGTTTTCCATCATAAATGCTGCTCTCAAAGGCATCTAATTCCTGACATTCTCCAAAAAAGGCATCCATGCCCACAATTGCCATTTTTGCAGTCTTGTTTTGCTGAATATTCATTTGCTTACTTCCCCTGTTCTAGAATGATATGAGAGTTTGTTCCACCAAAACCAAACGCACTTAAAGCTACTCTTTTAGTTTCTTGACTCGGCCATTTCGTCGGCGTTCTGACAATGCTTTTTGGAGAGACAACATTGTTTTCAGAACCTATGGGTTGAGTCACCTGAATAGTTGGAGGAATAACCCCATGAGACATACTTAAAATTGTCTTGGTTATGCCTACCATGCCCGCAGCCACAAGTAAATGACCAACATTTGTTTTGGTTGAACCTACTAATGGTGCTGCTTTATATGGACTAAAAAAGCCTTCAATTGAGTTACATTCTGTGGTATCTCCCAATAGAGTGCCAGTGGCATGACACTCTAAATAATCAATAGTTTGGGGGTTAAGTTTAGCCTCTGAATAAGCTCTTTGATATGCCAGAGTTTGCCCTTGAGGATTAGGACTGAGAAGATGTTTCCCTTTGCCATCATTAGATAGTCCATTACCACAAATTGTGGCGAGAATTTTGTCACCATCTCTCACAGCATCACTGTATCTTTTGAGCATTACCATCCCAATTCCTTCGGAGGTAATTAACCCGCGTGATGACTTATCGAGAGGACGACTAATGCCATTATCTGGATATCCTTGAATACCAGAAAATAACATTCTGACAAATAATGGATCTGCACAACTAATTGCACCAGCTAACATCAAATCTGCTTTGCCAGATTGTAAATAATGGGATGCTAATTTAATGGCGTAAAATGATGACGAACAAGCAGCATCTATACAGAAATGAGTTGCAGATAAAGAAAAGGCTTTGGAAACTATGGCAGCGGGTAAACCGGAAACCATAGCATTGTATGGAGAGACTTTTGTGGAGGTTGATGAACCTCCTAAATGAAAGTCTTTTTCCTGTAATAGTTCACTAATTGCAGGTTCAATATTTTGCTGATAAATAGGAGCAAATAGACTATTAGAAGCTTTGGTTGGTAATCCCAAAGTTCCTAAAACTACGCCACATTTTGCAAGTGCAGTTTGATTTCCCAGATAGCCACTTTGAATGATGGCTTGTTTGGCAGCGTACAATGACCATTTAAAGGTATTATCTAAGCTTTCAACAAATGCCGCAGGTAAGTTATACTCGTTGGCATCAAATTTAAAGTCGCGGATAAAACCACCTTTTTGAAAGTAGAATTTTTCCGGTTTACCTTTGGTTTCATCGTAGAATATAGCGGGATCTATTCCCAAATCCGCTACAGTTATAGATGATGTGGAATCTTTTTCTGCGGTGAGATTCTGCCAAAATTCTTCAGGATTATTAGCATCGGGAAATAGGCAAGATAACCCGATGATTGCTATTTTTTCCACTTTTGAAAATCCTCGTTGGGGCATAAGACGTGACTGAAAAGGATTTACGCTATTCCCCCAATCGGCAAGGATTAATAATATGAATTTGTTTCGCGCAAAGGCACAAAGGAGCAAAGGCGCAAAGAATTAGAGTTTCATATTATTTTACTTTTTATTTAACATTTTCATTGGCCAGATTACTGCTTTTGCTCCTAAGATTTTGGAGTAGATTTTTCCTTGACGATTATGAATAATGAAGTTGACTGTTGCACCTGTGTCGGTTTTACCTATGATTTCACAGGAAACATAAAATGGGACGTTAAATGGTACTGCTAGATATTGTTCACAGTATGTTAATTGTCCTGGTAAACAAACTTCTTTATGGATATAATTTAACCATAACCATAATGTTTGGGTACTCAAGTCAATGATGTAAGGGTTGTGCCATTTTACGGGAAATTGTCCTTGTTCTTTGGCTGTGATTTCTTGCCAACAACATTCGGCTGTGAGTTTTTCTGAGCTAATATTTAAAACTTTGGTAATTTTCTGGAAAGCTGGTCCATGAAATAGGGATAAATCACCATTTTGATAGAAGTCTTTGGCTGTATCAGTGACGATATTATCTTCTCTGAGATCCATTGCTTCATAAATGGGCGCTTCTGGCATATTTTTTACCAGTTTTATCAGAGAACTAAAGTGATAATGAGTTCTACCTTCGGGGGTTTTGCTCAATATTTTGGTCTGAAATTCGACAAAATCACCATCAACTTTGGCAACTTCTTGGATTTCTAGAATATGTTCTTTAGCCAAGGTAGAATTAAAGGTGATTCCTTTTAAAACTTTGAAGTCTTGGCAACTGAAATATGTGTAACCTGGATAAATTTCTTCACAGCCATTTACCATCCATGATTTAGCACAGGTTGCTGGTAAAACTGGTGAACCTGCAATTGTATGATCATGCAAAAATGGATTTTCTGCTAATGTCATTCTTCTGCGAATGCGATAGCTACGAAGTTCTAAACCTAAAGGAGCAGGTGGTAGTTTCATGGGACTACCAATGACAACTTGTGGATGATCTTGATAGGCTGGATGTAGTTCATTAACTAACATTTGTGTCCCAACTTCTACGGGAATAATACTAATTCCTCTTTCTGCAAATGCTTTTTTTAATTGTGGTGTCACCATGCCACTATCCCAACCACCCCAGTTAATTGCCACTACATGACAATTAGGGTTATATTGTTTCATCAAATGGGCTGATTTACTGAGAATTTCATTAGCGATCGCATAATCACTTTGACCGATATTACCATAAAATCCCGTCACGGAAGAAAACAATACTAAATGTTGTAATTGCTGGGGATTAACACAAGATAGGAGATTTTCTAAACCCTGAACTTTAGCAGTGTAAACTTTCTCAAAATCATCTTCTGTCTTTTTTTCAATTAACTTATCTGCTAAGTTACCAGCACCGTGAATAATTCCGGTAATTTGACCAACTTTATCAGAAATTTCTTGAAGTTTAGCTTGTAATTTTACAGTATCAGTGACATCAACACTAATATATTCAGCCTTTCCTCCTGTAGCTTCAATAGCTGCTAAAGTCTTCTTAATTTCCCGACTAGAATTAATCTGATTAAATATCTTTTGTACCATCATGGGTGTTGGTTTCTCACCTTGAGAAATCAAATTTTCCATAATGCGCTTTTTCAAAGCCGAATCATCTAAACAATTATGAGCATATTCTGGTTCTGTGGTAATTTCCGAACGACCTAAAAGAATAAACTTACAAGGTTGATGTTGAGCTAATTTAATAGTACATTGAGCAGTGATTCCCTTTGCGCCACCACTGACAACAAAGACAGAAGATGGGCTAACTTGAACAGTTGCAGTCATAACTATGATTTGTAGGATGTATTTGATTAATTCGTCTAAACTATGATTTATGTGATTTGTTTGATGGGGATGATTTATTGATTGATGAGAAAATAAACAAGAAATGAATCCAGTAAACTCAGCAAATAATTCAATCAAAAAAATCAAACTAATCAAACAAATCACAGTTTAGACATTACTCACTTTTTGCCACCAGCGTTACTCTTCCTTGATTACCATAACCAACTTCGCCAATATAGCGATTAGAATCGTGCAATTCAGCAACGATATATTCAGCAGATTCATGAGGATCTAAAGTGGGATTCAGGTCAATTGCTCGGAAGAATACCTGTGGCCATTCCCAGCGCAAACTCTTCGTTAAACCAAACAAACCAGCACCAATTGCACTAAAATTAGTTTGATGTCCTAAGCCCAATTCACCGTCAAGATGGGCTACTGTACAAAAACTGGTTCTTCCTGCTAAAGATGCGGCATTATTCAAAGTTGTTTTCAGATGTTTTGCCATTAAAAACACTCGTTTAATAATTGCCTTTTCTGCTTCTGGATAGGAAATATGTCCAGGTTTTTCCGGTGTAAATTGAGGATGTAGGTGAACAAATGCCCCAATCGGTCCGTGTTTAGTAGTCACACTTTGCAATAATAATTGCAGATGTTGTTCACTCATGTTTGCCAATGTGACGCGGGTAACACCTGCGGGTAATGGCAATTGCGATGCAACTAACGATTGGGGGAAACTTAAAACTACTACTTTCCAACCTTGTTCTATCAGTGCGTGGGCTAGTTTGGTGGTAGTTAAAGAACCATCATCAGTGATTAAACCAATGTGTCCTTGGGGTAACTGCGCTTCCAAAAAATCTGGTCTGGGTAAGGTTCTTAGCTTAACTGGACGACGGGGAAGATTGATGTCTACGATAGGAGGTGGGGTTAAATCAACCACCTCTGTGGTTTCCCCCCTGAACAAGGGAGGATTAAGGGGGGTTATCTGGTTAACATCAAACTGCGGCTTTTTTTTTTCACCTCCCACCAGTGATTGGAGGTAGTTAACGATTTGCCCGATTGTCCGTAAGTCGCCTAATTCTTCAATATTGGGTTTGGGTAAGTCAGGATACGCTTCCTGCATTGCTCCCAGTATTTCTACCCGTTTGATGGAATCTATGCCTAAATCGGCTTCCATGTCCATGTCCAGTTCCAGCATTTCCACTGGATAACCTGTTTTTTCACTGGTGATGTTTAACAGGGTTTGTCCTAAATCTTGGTACTGGGGATTGGGGACTGGGGACTGGGGAACGGAAATTGATTCTGGTATTACTTCCTCTATTACCTGGGTTTGCACTTGAGGAATGATAATTTGTTCAGGTGTGATTTCTGCTGTTACCTGTTGTTGTCCTTGCAGATATTCGACAACTTGACCAATGGTGCGTTTTTCTGCCAGTTCTTCCAGGTTGGGTTTAGGTAAGTTGGGGTATAATTCTTGCAATCCTCCCAGAATTTCTACCCGTTTAATGGAGTCAATACCTAAGTCGGCTTCCATGTCCATATCGAGTTCTAGCATTTCGATAGGATAACCAGTTTTTTCGCTGGTGATACTTAATAGATTGTTAGCTAGATCATCAAGATTTAGGCTGCTAGTTGCGGGTTCTGGTATGAATGCAACTGGGGACTGGGGAATAATAATTGGTTCAGGTTCAATTACTGGTGCAGCAATTACAGGTTTTGCAACTTCAATTACTGGGGGAATAGGTTCTGCTAATTGAACTTTTAGCTCAATTACTGGTAATGCTTGAGGGGGAATTATGGTGACAGTAGGAGCTACAGGTGCTTCTTCTGGAGCAGCATATATATTTGCTGGTGCTGCTGCTTGGGTATCAGAAATGAGTTGAGAATATTCTTCTTGAATGAGTTGGAAAAAGTGTTTGGTATATTCTATCTGTTCCCGCAGATATTGTTCATGAATGCGGAGGGTTTCACCTTGTTGGGAATGAAACTGCATCATACTCCGCTCTAAGCTTTCCATGATCACTTGCTTAATTTGAGCAGCTTCAGCAGAAGATTTAGCATTAGCAAATAAGGTGTTTTGCTGCTGCATTAATTGAAAGAAAGTTTTCGCGTATTCTATCTGATTATTAAGATATGTGCCGTGAACTTCTAAATTCTCGCTTTGGTTGTGCTGGAACTGGCTCAAAAGTGTTCCTAAGCTGGTGAGAATTTGTTGGCAATTTATCAGTTTATCTGGTGTTTGCATCTTCCCTTCGAGTTGCTGCGTGAACAATTCTGATCTGGGTTCTTTTTGAGGTTCTTTTATGATGGTTGCAGTAGTAGTCATCTGTGGCTGTAACTCAGTTTCAATGAGGGGTTGTTTTTTATGTCCGTTACCGTTGCCGTTATGTCCGTTGGTTGGGGAAATTTTGCCAGTTACGGGAGTCTCTATTTCTAAACTCTTGAACTCCTGAACTTCTGTTAGCGAAGCTCCTCCAGCGGAGGCATTCCTGAACTCCTGAATTCCGGAAATTTTATGTCCGTCCGCTAATGCTTCTGTAAAGGCATTTTTGGTTTTGTCGGAAATGTAGTTAATCCCGGTTAATTTGACGCTGAGGGTCTTTTTGTTGGCAATGGGAGGGAATACGGCAGGGAGTTTGTAGGGGTCAAGATTGCCCAAATTCATGCCGATAACTCGCAACTGAACTGCGGCTTCTCGCAAAGAGCGATCGCTGTTTTTGGAGGCGCTGGGATTTAGAGATATGGTAAGATGGGGGCGATCGCCTAATGTATCTTTTACCAAGTTACTTAACACCCGTTTTGGTCCAAATTCTACGAAGCAATAACCACCAGCCCCATAGATATTTTCAATCTCTTGTTTGAACAATACAGAACTAGCCAAATGGCTTTCTACGTTCTTTTGAATTGCCGCTGCATTTTGGGGATAATGTTTACCAGTGACATTACTAAAAACCGGAATTTGGGGATTGTGGAAAGTTACCGATTTAGTAGCAATGGCAAAGGATTTTTGCGCGAATGCTATTAATGGAGTATGGAAAGCCGCAGACACAGGCAATAAAACTGCACTATATCCTAACTTTTCGCAAGCATCTTGAACTTTTTGAATTTCTAACTTTGGACCGGCTAAAACAATTTGGGTAGGAGAATTAAAGTTAGCAATACTTACTTTTGGAAACTGCTTCAGCACCGGTTCAATTTTGCTGATATCTTCCTTCACCGCTAACATACTACCAGCGTCATGATCTGGGTCTTTGGGTGCGGCCATTGCCTGTCCTCTAGCTTTCACCAGGAACAAATAATCACCCTCACTCAATACTCCCGCAGCCCACAAAGCGGTTAATTCACCAAAACTATGTCCTGCGGTGAAATCTGCCTTAAACCCAGCTTGTTGCAAAATTCCATACAACCCAGCACTAAAAACCCCAATTGCCGGTTGGGCATATTCCGTTCTTTGCAAAGTTGCAACTTGGGCTTTTTTCTCAACTTCATCAAAGGTAGAATGAGGGAAAACAACTTCAGAAACTGGTTGTAAATTGCTTTGCTTGAACAGATGATCCATCTTGCCATATAACTGTCGCAAGCTGGGGAAATTCATCACCGCTTCTCTGCCCATTTCCAAGTATTGAGAACCTTGTCCAGAGAATAAAGCGACAACTTTTCCACCTAAATCCATTCCCGAAGAACGGTAATAAATACCTTGAGGATGTTCCCAATAAATTGCATCAGGCTTACTTTTGAGTAAACCAAGACTAACTTGCAGTAACTTACAAGCTTCTTGTAAATTCTCAGATACAAAACCAATTCTTAGGGCAGTTGTAGGAATAGCTAAAGATTGACAATCTAACAATAATTGAGAATAGAATCTTTCGCCGTCGTTAGCTTGCAAATTATTTAAAGTTGCTTCTAACTTGCTAATTAATTCCGCATGAGTAGCACCAAATAATAGCACTTCACCGGCTGCACCATGTAAACGATAAGAACTTTGTTGTTCTGGTTCGTATTCTTCCAAAACAACGTGATAATTTGTGCCACCAAAACCAAAGGCACTCACCCCCGCACGTCGGGGAGTTTCACCTTCTGCTTTGATCCAAGGTCTAGTTTGAGTATTGAGATAAAAGGAGGAATTTTCAATATCTAATTTGGGATTTGGTTCGGTAATATTGATGGTTGCTGGCAATACTTTATGATGCAATGCTAGGGCAGTTTTAATAAGGCTGGCTGCACCTGCGGCGGCTTTTGTATGTCCAATTTGTGATTTTACACTTCCCAAAGCAATATGTTGTTTTTGGGTGTCATGTTTACCAAAGAAATCTCTTAAAGAACTGAATTCTATGGGATCTCCTGCCATTGTTCCTGTACCGTGTGCTTCCATTAAACCCACAGTTGCCGGAGAAAATCCAGCATCATCATAAGCCCGTTCTAAGGCTTTAACTTGTCCTTCTTTTCTAGGGGCATAAATACTCTTATAACGCCCATCACTAGAAGTACCAATTCCCTTGATTACCGCATAGATTTTATCCCCATCTTTTTGGGCATCTTCTAAGCGTTTGAGGAGAATCATCCCAATACCTTCACCTAACATCATCCCATCAGATTTAGCATCAAATGGTTTCACATTCTCGCTAGGAGTAACTGCTGGAGTTTTGCTAAATGAGATGTAAGCCATGATTGTGTTATCGGTGTCTACTCCACCGGTTAACATCATATTGCTACGGTGTTCAACTAATTCACTAATGGCCATTTTTAATGCCCCAAAGGAACTAGCACAAGCCGCATCAACTACACAGTTTGTACCGCCAAAGTTGAGACGGTTAGCAATTCTGCCAGCCACCACATTTGCTAACATTCCAGGGAAAGCATTTTCATCCCATTTCACATAAGCAGATTTGATTTTATCAACAATCTTTTTAGTATCTTCGTCAGATAGACCACTGCTTTTGAGAACTTTTTCCCAAACCGGATATTCCAATCTGGCAGTTAATGGCATTCCCAATTGTTTGCCCATAGCTACACCCAAAATCACGCCGATATTTTCGCGGCTAAATTCACGGGATTCGCTATAACCAGCATCTTCCATTGTTTCTTTAGCAACTACTAAACTTAATAGTTGAGAAACATCTGTAACTTCTAAAATGCTGGGAGGAATACCAAATTCCATAGGGTTAAAATCAACTTCAGGAATAAAACCACCACGTTTACAATAGGTTTTATCTTCTGCTGTTCTCGGATTAGGATCATAGTAATCTTCTACGCTCCAATGAGTAGAAGGAACATCAGTGATACAGTCAATTTTATTAACAATATTTTGCCAGTAATCCCTTAATGTTCTCGATTGAGGCATTAAGGAAGCCATGCCAATAATAGCTATGGGAGTTGTGTGTAGTTTTCTATTAATTTCCTTAGTTGACATGGAATTTATCGAATTTTCTAGGTTTCCTGAATTCATTTTTCCTTCCTCTATAAACTTCAGCACAGCCTGTTCAAAACTATTAATTTGGGCTTCTAATTCCGTCAAAGAACTATTTATCGTGTCTATCTTTTGAAGGGGGGAAGACATAGGACATAGACTAATTTTGAGTACGGTAAATTGTGCAGTAAATTAAGCTATTAGCAGATAGAATAACTATCTACATTCACCCAATCACCGCAAGTAGGTTGGGTTAAGGAACGCAACCCAACATTTCATAATTTTGTTTGGATATTACTAACCTACATTTCTTTAACACCAAGCGAACTGGCAATAGAACATACTTAATCTGAAGGATATGTATGAATACAGAAACGGTTTTATCTCTTAATCATTGAATGTTTTACCTATGGAGGAATAATGTTCTGTATGTTGATATAGCAGTTGCCAGTTTTTAAAGTCCAGGATAACCTATTTTAGATGATTAGACTGATAAAAGCTGCCAAAATCGTTACAAAATAATCAGCACTCTGTGGCAAATTCTGTGAATAGTGAAAAAATACTTAAACAGCTTTTCAATAGTCTAGCAGTTTGTAACTTAGTGAGATGCAAAACCCCGGTTTATCAAAGAATAGGTTTTGTTTCTTTAGGCAATTCTGCTGTACAAAGCTGAGTGGATTTTAGTATTTCTTCTGTTTATAGAAATAAACTCAACAATTTATTTTTCATTCATAAATGTTGAATTAATAAAAAGACTAGCACAGCTTATGAAAATGGAATAGTTCATTTTTGCTAATTTTTGGAGGAAAATATTTGTTAATTGATCTCCTTTTAAATAAAACATAATTATCTGAGTATAATCTAGAACTGAATTTGTGAATAACATATCTTGGGTAATTACGGATTTAACATCAATCTTTTCCTGATAATTCAGGGATTTTATCTAAATTGTCTCATAAGTAACTAATCAATAAATATACAATAGAAATATTTGCACATAATTGGGTGTTTTTTGAGCAAACTATCATAATCAAGTCTTGGTTTTTGATGAATTTATAAGATAACTCACCTTTTCTAGACAATTGGTTATTTATAAACCAAACATTAATTTGTTGGATGTTGAACACTAACCTGTAAACATATCAATTGTGATGAAATATGGACAATTTGTATTTATTTATGAGAATTTGCTAAAAAAAATACAGATTTTTAGATTAATTTATGAGTAATTAAATATAGTATCTAGTCAAGGATTTTATTAATTAAAGCAACTAAATTTAGTTGACAATATCAAAGTTATTTGGGATAATTGCAGATAAGTTTATTCATTCCCCAAGTTATTAGCATCATCACCACTTGGGAATTGAAGATTTTTATTTCTCCCTAGAGCTATCGTATTTTAGGCTACTTAATTAAATGCCAATTCAAGATAAAACTGATAGCGTAGCGTGGCGATCCTCATGGATGATTAGAAGTAAAAACACCGCTAATTTAGGTATTTATAACAGCTAAAAATGCTGACAACAATTCATACATAAATAATTAGACATATCTCTTTTATAAAAGTAACAGAGAATCCGTCTATAACCATTACGAGTATTTTCCGACATAACACCATTGGAATAAAAATATGGCAGTAAATAAAGAACGCCAATTATTCAACCTAACTGCGTTAAAGTGGAGAATAATTCTGGCAACTTCTCTAACTTTCTCTACGGGTTTAGTATCTTTATACATTTTTCATCAATTAAAGATAAATTCCCAGACTCAATCTTCTGCTATTGCTCCCATTATTAAATCTCAACCCATTCCCGTTAAAGTTGCCGTAACTGCTTTAGGAAGATTGCAACCACAAGATAAAATTACTTATTTATCTGCTCCTAATTCTATCAATGGTGTACGAGTAGAAAAACTGTTGGTCAAGGAAGGAGATGATGTTAAAAAAGGACAAGTATTAGCTTATCTAGAAAACTATGCTCGTTCTCAAGCAGCTATCCAACAGGCATTTGATAAATTGTTAATTGCCAGAACTAAACTTGCACAGGTACAAGCTGGAGCAAAAACTGGAGATATCAATGCTCAAAAAGCCACAATTACCAGGTTAAATTCTCAATTTAAAGGAGACATTGCGGCTCAAGCAGCAACAATTAACCGCATTCGGGCTGAAGTTGAAAATGCTCAAAAAGAGAGTAATCGCTATCGGCAATTATCAAAAGACGGTGCTGTTTCTGCTTCTGTTTTTGATAGTAAAAATTTAGTTCTCAAAACTACACAACAGCAGTTAAAAGAAGCTGAAGCTACTCTCAAACGGACACAAGATACTTTCCAAGATCAAATCAAAGAAGGAAAATCCAAACTTAATAGTATTAAAGAAGTTAGAACCGTAGATGTAGAGTTAGCAAAAAGTGAAATCAAAAGCGCGGAAACGGCAGTGCAACAAGCCAAAGCTGACCATGATTTAACTTACATTGCTGCTACTATAAATGGTACAGTTTTGCGAATTAATGCCAGAAATGGCGAAGTAATTGGTACTTCCGGTTTTGCAGAAATTGGCAATACATCAAAAATGCAAGTTCTAGCAGAAGTGTATCAAACTGATATTCAAAATGTTCGAGTTGGACAAAAAGCTATCATTACCAGCACCACATTTCCCGGCAAATTACAAGGAACTGTCCGAGAAGTTGGTTGGCAAGTTAATAAACAAGGCATCTTTAGTATTAATCCCAATTCTGATGCAGACCGCAGAGTAATTGAAGTCAAAATATCTATTGATAATCCCACCGATAGTCAAAAGATATCGAGATTAACTAACTTGCAAGTTGATGTTGCAATCCAGATTTAGTGATTGGTTATTAGTGATTAGTTATTGGTTATTGGTTATTTTCTACAACTGACAACTGACAACTGACAACTGACAACTGACAACTGACAACTAACAACTAACAACTAACAATTAATATGAATTTCAAAATTCCTTTAGGATGGCTACAGCTTGTCCAACAGAAACTTCGTTTTGTGATAGCTGTAGCCGGAATTGGCTTTATTGTGCTGTTAATGTTTATCCAACTTGGTTTCCAAGATGCACTATATTCTAGCGCTACAGCACTACATCAACGATTGCATGGTGATTTGTTTTTAGTTAGTTCTCAATACAAATCTTTGACAGCAATTCAAAGTTTTTCTCGCACTCGGTTATACCAAACTTTAGGGTTTGATGGTGTTGATTCAGTTAGTTCAATTTATTTGCAATTTGCAAAATTAAAAAATCCCGTTAGTGGTGAAAAATATTCAATTTATGTCATTGGTTTTGACCCTGGAAAATCCGTGCTAGATATTCCAGAAGTTCAACAAAATTTGGATAAACTCAAAATCTCTGATGTCATGCTATTTGATAGAGATGCCCGTCCAGAATTTGGACCCATAGCCGAATTATTTAATCAGGGAAATACTGAACAGCCAATTGAAATATTTCCCTTTGATGCTGTCAAAGGTTATCGAGTCAGAGTTGGTGGTTTATTTAGTTTAGGACCTTCCTTTGGTGTAGATGGTAATTTAATTGTGAGCGATTCGACTTTTTTAAGAATAAATCCCAATAGCCGTCCAGTTGAAAAAATAGATATGGGGGTAATTAAACTCAAAGACGGTGCTGATATAAAACAGGTTTTAGCCAATTTAAAAGCCAATCTACCAAATGATGTAAAAATATTCACTCGTCAAGAATTTATTGATTTTGAAAAACAATATTGGTCAGTCAGAACCCCCATTGGTTTTATTCTGAACTTGATGCTAATTATGGCTTCTGTAGTCGGTGTGGTAATTGTTTACCAAATTTTGTATAGCAATATCGCCACTCAATTTATTGCCTACGCAACTTTAAAAGCTATTGGTTATGCTAATGGATATTTATTAAATGTTGTTTTTCAACAAGCATTAATCTTAGCATTATTAGGTTATATTCCTGGCTTCATTGTTTCCATTGGTTTGTATGATTTTGCCATGAAAGCAACTAAATTACCGATCATGATGACAAGTAATAATGCCTTACTTGTTCTGGTATCTACAGTCTTAATTTGCATCACCTCTGGAGCGTTAGCTATTAATAAACTCCGTTCTGCTGATCCGGCTGATAGTTTCTAGAGATTTGTTGCATTAAAATTTATCAAATTCTGCCAAATATTCTCTAGACTAAAACCAACTAAAGATAGAAGTTTAATGTTATTCACAACAGTAGAATTCTTTTGCAAATACAACAGTTCCTAGTTGCATTTAATCGCAATTTTTCAACTTAGATTGTATAACTTTTCCATTACCGAACACTTATTTATATCCCCATGAACTTCCAAAACAAAACTCTGCTGATTACTGGAATTGACGAATTTATTGGTTTACGTGCAGCCGAATTAGCCATAGCACAAGGCATGAAAGTTAAAGGTATCCAAAGTTCTCAAGTTAAAGATCAAACAGCCCAAAAGTTAGGTGTAGAAATTTTTGTCGGTAATATCACTGACCCGGCAATTTGCTCAAAAGCTTGTCAGGGAGTAGATATAGTTTTACACAATGCTCAACTTGCCGAAGAAGCCGGGGATATTAAGCATTTTCGAGAAATAAATGTTAGCGGTACTATAAACATTGCTAAGGCTGCTAAACAAGCTGGTGTGAAGACATTTGTTCATCTGTCTACTGCTTTAGTATATGGGTTTGATTACTCAGATAAAGTCACAGAATCAGGTGTGCTTTCTGGTGAAAACAATGCTTATTGTCAAACAAAAATTGAAGCGGAAATCGAAGTTTTAAAACTTAATAATGCTCCAGAATTTGGAGTAATTGTTATTCGGGCTGGAGATGTTTATGGGCCAGGAAGTCTGCCTTGGATTGTGCGGCCAATTCAGATGATGCGACAAAAATTATTTGCCTATGCTAATGAAGGCAAGGGTGTGATGAATCATCTATATGTAGATAACCTAATTGATGCCATCTTTTTAGCCATAGAAAAATCCGCTTATGGAGAGGTTTTTAACATTACCGACGGTAAAGAAACTTCCTGGAAAGAGTATTTTATTCATTTAGCATCATTGGAAAATTTACCAGCACCAATGTCTTTACCTAAAGAGGAAATGAAATTATTTTTGAAAGTGCGTCTTCAGGGGCAAAAACTATTTCGTAAAAAAGCTGATATTCTCCCAGAATCAGTTGATTTTATGAGTCGTCCTTATGCCTATTCTATTGCAAAGGCGCAAAATATTTTGAATTATCAAGCAAAAATTGATTTAGCAGAAGGAATGCGCCGCACCAATGAATGGTTGCAAAAAACTGACATTCAAAAACTGATGAAATAGATCAAATTCCCCACAAGTAAATTTTCACAAAAAGGAAGTATTAACTAATGTTAAAAATTGTGAATCTGTTGATTGCTACGTTACTAACTATCAGTTTTGCAGAAGCAGCCCAGGCTGAATCAACAACATCTTTAACTGTTGTTGTTAATGGCATTCGTAACAAAACTGGGGAAATTTGTATGAGAGTTTATAACTCTGAAAAAGGATTTCCCAATAATGCTAAAAGTGAAGTTAAAAGCGGTTGTACTCAAATTACAGGCAATTCTGTAAAGCAGGTATTTTCTGGATTAAAACCTGGTACTTATGCTGTAGCTGTAGTTGATGATCAAAATGGTGATCACAAACTCAATAAAGACTTTTTTGGCATTCCTAAAGAAGGTTTTGGGATTTCTAAAAATCCTACTGTTTCTATCAGCACTGGCTCACCAAAGTTCAATAATTCCAGTTTCAAGGTTGACAAGAATACTACCATTAACATCTTTCTCAAATATTCTCTTGATCCCTAATTGAGAATTTGAATATTGGGTGGGGAAACCCCGCCCCTACTAACTTCTTTCTCCTTTCTCCTTTCTCCTGACTCCTGACTCCTGACTCCTGACTCCTGACTCCTGACTCCTTTCTAAGACTATAGAAATAATGCCAGATTTTATGATATTTCTATCTAAGTCTTTGTTCGGTTGGCTGGTAATTCAAACTTGTTTAACGTTAGTATTTTTATGGTATTTACGTTCACACAAACCCAAGTCATTACCAGATGAACAGTTACCAAAAACGGCAGTAATCCTCTGTTTGCGGGGGGCTGATCCTTTTTTACCTAATTGTTTGCGATCGCTGTTACAACAAAATTACCCAGAATATGATTTAAAGCTAATCATTGATAGTAAAGAAGATCCAGCTTTTAAAATTGCCACCGAAACCATCAATCAACTGGGTGCAACTAACGTCGAAATTAGCACATTAAGAGCAGTTCGTCATAATTGTAGTCTTAAATGTAGTTCTCTAGTTCAAGCTGTTTCTGATTTGGATAATGCTTATCCAATTATAGCTTTTATAGATGCTGATACCGTAGCTCATCCTAATTGGTTACGAGAATTAGTTACCCCCCTCATTGATGATCAAGTTGGACTAACAACCGGAAATCGTTGGTATGTTCCCACAGGTAATTATTGGGGTTCATTAGTTCGCTACTCCGGTAACGTTTCCACCGTAGTGCAAATGTTTCTCTTTCAGATTCCTTGGGGTGGAACATTAGCTATCAAAACAGAAGTATTAAACCGCATCAAACTTTTAGATAAGTGGGGGGAAGTATTAACAGATGATATGCTTCTCCATAAACTTATCAAGCAAGAAAAGTTGCAAATCAAATTTATTCCTTCTTTATTGATGCTAAATCGGGAAGAAAGTAGTCTACGTAACTTACTAGAATCATTAAAAAGGTTAATAATTGGTTCTAAACTTTATCATCCCCGGTGGTTAGCCATAATCAGTGAAGCATATTCTAGTATCATCGTCCCCAATGTAGTCATCATCGTTATTTTCCAGCTATTGCTGGAGGCTCAATGGGACGCTGCGGCTTTATTATTTTCCGTCTATATCTCCTACACCATTGGCTTAGTTTTATTAATGCTATTGATGGAATTTGGCATACATCAAGTGCTGCACAATCAAGGTGAAAAAATACCAAAATTGTCACCTTTAATTATCCTGAAAATGTTGATAGTTATTCCCCTAACACAATGGGTTTACGGGTTAACAATATTATCTTCTTTGTGGGTATCAACAATTACTTGGCGTGGACTGACTTATCGCATTAAAGGACGTGAAAATATTCGGTTAATTGAATACCGTCCTTACCAATGGCTAGATCAACCAATTGATCCCAAAACATCTCTTTAAGTAATATTCCTCAGTCAACCAAATGTAGGTTGGGTTGAGAAAACCCAACATATCTATTTAAGAGAATGGGAGAATTTTAGATTTTCTATTTCACTTCAACATCTAAAATCCCCAATTCAACAATTATTATAAACCAGCGCATCAGTAATCTATTCTTGCACAAAATATTACCTCAAAATCATGAAAAAGAAACCTCTTCGTATTGCTTTATTTACAGGATTATATGCTCCATTTTTAACAGGAGTTTCTGTCGCTGTTCATCAACGAGTTCACTGGCTATTAAAACAAGGACATGAAGTTTTTTTAATCCACCCAGAAATCAATAATAAATATCCTAAACAAGTGGGAAATCGTCCCATGTCGGGAATAGAAGAACTAGAAACTTTTATCAATTTTTCTTCCTATTCATTTCCGACAGAACCACTGATATTTTATAAATCTTTACCCCAACCATTAAACTATCGTCATTGGAGTGATACAAAATTACTTAGTCACTTTCAACCTGATATTATCATTGTGGAAGAAGCTCCACAAATGAGAGGTTTATATTCCGGCTTCTTACAAGGTTATGGACGCTCTGTGGGAGTAGAATACGCAAAAAGAACAAAGACACCCATTATTTCAGTTTTTCATACAGATATCATTGCCTATATCCAATATTATTTCGGGAATTTGTTCTTTAATTTGGTGCGTCCTTTCCTACCAATTTTAGTAAAACAGTTCAGTGAAACCTACGATTTAAGTTTATTTTGTTCCCGTGGACAATTAGCTAAATACAAAAAATTAAAAGCTCAACGAAGTGAATATCTTCCCTATCAAGGAATTGATTGTGAGAAATTTCATCCCCGAAATATTTGTTATGATCCAATTCCTGATGATAAACGCCCAACTCTTTTATTTGTGGGACGCATTACCGCAGAAAAAAATGTTAGTCAACTATTAGATATTTATCCTCTAATTGCTGCCAAAATTCCTGATGTTCATTTAGTAATTATTGGTAGTGGTCCATTAGATGCAGAAATTCGCCGTCGCGCTGCAAAGTTCCCCAATGGCGTAACTTTTTGGGGTGAATCTCATGGTCAGGAACTTTTAGGATGGTTTGCCAGAGCAGATATATTTGTTAACCCTTCAGTTACAGAAAATTTCTGTACTACAACTAACGAAGCTCTTGCTTCTGGAACTCCAGTAGTAGCGGCTCTTGCACCTTCAACAACTGAACAGGTAATTTCTGGAGTGAATGGTTTTCTAGCTGCACCTAATAGCCCTCAAGACTTTGCTCAAAAGGTAATTACCATTCTGGAAAATCCTGATCTTAAAAATCAATTAACTGCACAAGCACGTCCTTCAATTCTGGAATTTGATTGGTCAGCTTGTACCCAAAAGTTTGAAAATAAGCTTTACGAATTAGTTAATATCCGTCGAAAGATAGATATCTAATGGAGAATTTAAAAAATGCCAACTTGGCTACTGAGATAAAAAGACCTCTGCTAGAGTATTTAAGTAGTTGACCTGTGGGCTTTTAGGTTCTTAGTTTGAGATGCTGACAAAGCCAGCTTGTGATCAGTCTAAAGATTGCCTACTCCAACTGATCACAAGATTGCTATTGTTCTCAATCGTTCCTAAAACTCTTTATACCTCAGAAGTTTTACTTCTGGGGTTTTTGTTTTTATAGGAACACTTGGTAAGCGAAAAACTCAGTGGCTAATTTTTAACCCAAACATACTAATTATAAACTAGAATTTAAACCCACACGGAAAGTAAAACCAGGGCTATAAATCCGATTAACTCGTTCATATTGTTCACCCAGAATATTTTCTAGGTAAAAAGTTAGTCCCAAATTTTTACTGACAGGAATCCGGCCACTAAAATCTAAATTAAAGAAAGACGGTGCAAAATCTGTACTTCTTTCTCCCGGTAGATTTCTACTAAAAATAGAACGACGAGAACCACCATTATAAGTAGCATATAAATTGCCTTGCCACCCATTCTTTTGATAACCAATTCCAGTTTGCAGCAAAGAGTAGGGAATTAACCCTAACTGTAATCCTTTTTCAGTGCCAGTTTTGATTTGAGCATCTGTATAAGTGTAGTTGAGAAAAGTTGACCACTCACGGGCAATTTTTAATTGCAATGCTGCTTCTAAACCATTAGTATCAACTAAACCAATATTTTGCCATTTCCCATTAATTACGCCCAAACGATTATCTAAACTATTGCCAAAATAAGTAAATTTTCCTAACAATTTTTCCGACAATCTCATATCTACTCCCGCAGTCCAAGTAGAACCAATTTCTGGTTTTAAATCTGGGTTAGGATTCCAATTATGAACCGTATCAAAAACATATAATTGATCCAACCCAGGATTGCGTTGCGCCCCTGCCCAACTTCCACGCAATGCAATAGCTGGATTAACAGCATAACGTAAACCAAAACTAGGATGAAAATAATTCCCAAATTGGCTATCAAAGTTTTGTCTTACTCCTAAATCAGTTTGGAAAGCATCGCTAATTTTCCAAGTATTCACAGCAAATAAAGCCGTATTCAAAACACTTCTATCTTCTTTTTCGTTTTTAGAAATTAGGGCAGGATTTGTACTAATAACATCACCAATTAAATCAGTATTTTTTAAATCCAACCCCCATCGTAATTGATTATTTGGAGTAATTTTCCATTCATGATCTATCCGAGTTTTGAATTGTTGAGTATCTAAAATTCCGGTTCTGTAAAATGTTGCCCCAGTTGGTCCATAAGTGCTAAAATAGTCTCGGTTATAACCCAATGTAGTTGTTAAATTAGAATTTTCTTCCTTACCAAGTCGAGTTTTCCAAGATAAGCCAAGATTTAAACCATCATGATCTAATCGGTCTTTTTGTAAAGGGAAACCGAAATAAATTAACCCCCGACGACTACTAAGTGTAGTTACATCTAAATTCAAAGAGTTTTTAGGATCTAAATCTATTCCGACGCTACCAAAATAAGTGCTTGTAGCTGTATCAGCATTAAATAAATATCCCTGGGTATCACGATTTGCTGCACCAACAGGAACAAGATAACGGTTATCTATAAAAAATCTTTCAAAGCTAAAGTTGTATTTAACTTTATTCGTTGAACCCCCATAAGTTACCTGTTGATTATTTAAATTTAATGAGCCAAATTCTGCACTACCAGTTAATTTAGGTTTACCATAACCTTCTTTAGTAATGATATTGACAACTCCGCCAAAGGCTGAAGAACCATATAAGGAAGCAGCGGTACCGCTATATAATTCAACTCTTTCAATAGCCTCTACAGGAATACTATTTAAATCAGTTCCTCCATGATATGTACTGATATTCGTATTAATTGGTCTGCCATTAATCAGAAATACAGACTGATTAATTGAAGCTCCTCGATAGTATGTACCTGTGTGAATATCTGCACCATGTCCAACATCATTGATAGCAAAACCGGGCATTTTTTTTAAAACATCAGCAACGCTAGTTGCACCCTGTTTTTGAATTTCTGCTTTTTCAATTACATAAGTAGGAGTAGATTCGGGAAGAATATCTTTTTCGCCAATGGTTTCTATAGATATATCCGGATCATTTGTAGGATTTAAATCTGGTTCCGGTGTAGGTTCTTGTTTAACTTCATTTACTGCTGGTTGTTGAGTTAATAATTCAGCATTTGTGGTGGGTAATTCGATTTCATTTAAACTAGGAATATCTGAATTTACTGTATTTTGATGATCAGCAGCCACGACAGGAACAACTACCAGTAAACTTAGTAAAGAAACTGGCAGAAAAAAACAACTCTTATTCATATTTCTGAACTCACACCCGGTAACAACAATTACTGATTATGATTTTCTCGTATTAATAGCAACAATGTCAAAAGACAAGCTGTCATATTGAAATTAATAAAGACTCAGATATCTCTAAGAGGTTGAATGAATAAGTCTAATTTATTACCCACCTGGCGACTAGAAGTCACGGCTACACAGGCGAAACCCACCTACGTCGGTTAAAAACCTTGATTTTTTATTAGGGACTTCCAAGAAATAAAATCCCCAAAAATTTCTTGTAGTGCGGGCATCTTGCCCGCTAATCATCAAGGACGGGCAGGATGCCCATCCCACAAAATTGGTAACCGCTCAATAAATGGGGGCGGACTACCTATTCGGGAACGATTTTACGCCATTTGAGGCTTGTCATTGAACGATTTACCCCGGATTATTGAGCCGATACCAAAGTTGGGTAATTTATTTTTTGGTGTTCCCTAAGATCCAAAGTTGGGTTAACTCAACAGGTAGCGTATTTTATCACCAATCCGATAAATTGGGCAGAATACAGAACAGTCCGTAGATCTTCAGATCATGAAATTCCTGATAATGCTGTCATGTTTGTTTGCAGACAAAAAACAAAGCATGAAGCTGATTATTTTCTGCCTCATGCTTTATTTATTTAAACTCCCCAGGCCGGATTCGAACCAGCGACCAATCGATTAACAGTCGATCGCTCTACCACTGAGCTACTGAGGAACGCTCTTAACTTTAGCTATAATAAACCGAAATCCAAATTAATGCAAGTGGTTTTGGCAAAATTTTTTAAATTTTTTTGGTTGCTGCTGAAACCTCTCACTTTTAATACCCTAAACCCTTTCCAGCAGCGACATTCAGAGATTTATCAATTATAAAATCTATAATCCCATGCGTAATTCCGTTAGTCTTTGTCTGGCTTTAGCATCAATTCCATTCATCAGAAATCTACTTTTAGGTTGTTTCTGTGACTGATACCTATGGCGCATCCGACAAACAGTAGTTTCCACTTCACCGCATAGCTGATGCGCTGACAACCATTCCGCACCATATCCTTGAACTGTTAACTGCTGCGCCCGATCTGATGTAGCGACAATCATCCGAGAAAGTAAAGATTGGGCTATTTGGTGACGGAGAGACGCACAGGTTTTTTCGATATATGTGTCTGCGGTCTGGCCAAAATCCGTATAATGTACTGTTAAAAAATCTGTAATAGTTTCTCTGTTGCTAGGAGTGTTTTGATATTGAGCATCAAACACTACCTGAGTGTCATAACCTTGGAAAGCACTATAATTAGTCATTGCTTCCACCAACTCACCCCGTGCAGCCTCAAGTCCGGCATAATCACGGGTTTTTATCAAGCAAGGCCAAGCGCCTATAATATTGTAACCGTCTACTAAGAGAACGGCCGGGACTATGGAACGAGACATGGTTTTTAATCACAATTATCTAGAGTTAACAAAAATCATTCATAAGACTTATATTAAATGAAGCATTGCTTGTAACCCCATGTTACAAAAAATAAAAAATGCTTCTTTCAATCAAAAATAGACCCTAAGATAGAAGCCATAATTCCGGAAATACCCCTAAAAATCAGGCTTCCTGAAGTTGTTTTCTCTAAAAAAATATTTTTTCCCAATCTGCAAAATTTTATATTTCGCTATATTAAAAAACCAGATACCTATACAGCATCCTGTATTCTGGCATCTGGTCAAAAATTTCTCAAAATTAGGGCTTTTACTTCTTCTTCTTTTTTCTTCTTCCTTCTTTCTTCTTCTTTTTTCTGACTCGGTGACTCCTGACTCGGTGACTCCTACTAAACCTAATGGTGTACTTGAATTAATCGCTGTTTGAGCCGTTCTGCCGCACCGGAATCAACTAAACCACCTTTTTCCAATAAAAAAGCACCATCACAGTAATTTAACTCTTCTAACCGATGAGTTACCCACAAAGCCGTAATCCCGCGACTTTTAACTAAATTACGCACACTAGCGACTAAATCGAGTTGACTATCTGGATCTAGTAAAGCAGTGGGTTCATCTAATAATAAAACATCACAGTGACGAGCGATCGCTCCAGCAATAGCCACCCGTTGTTTTTGTCCCCCAGAAAGGGCGTAAATAGGTCGTCGCTGTAGAGACAATAAATTTACTGCCCCTAAAGCTTCCTCAACCCTAGCCTTCACCATAGCAGGTTGTAACTTTTCCGCCACCAAGCCAAAAGCCACATCTGCACCAACCGTTGGCATGACCAATTGATGATCAGGATTTTGGAACACAAAACCAACAGGAGGTGAAACCATAACTTCCCCAGATTGAGGAGCTAATAAACCCGCTATTAATCTCAGAAGCGTAGATTTACCACTGCCATTTGTCCCCAGAAGCATCCAAAACTCACCTTTAGGTACTTGAAGAGAGCAAGATTTGATCACTTGCTCCCCATTAGGCCAAAAGAAGTTTAAATTATTAACTTCAATGCCCACTGCTGTCATGTTTACACCTTGGGTTACTCAGCACTAAAAGCAGCAAAGCCAGGCGCTCTACCACTGCTAGTAGCTGCACTATCTTTTTGGATAATCTGAACTCCCGAAATCTCACTAGCACGGACAGCAATTTTTTTCTCTGTTTTGCCTTCGCAATTGAGTTCCACAATATCAGGATTACCAGAGCGCATGGCTGCCAAAATTAGCTGATAAACAGCTTCGGCATCTTCAGTAGACTTGCGTTGTACTGATATAGGGAAAGCAGTATTTCTGATGCTTAAGTCAATGGTAAACATTTAGAATTAATGAATTTTCACTTTAAAACCCATTCTAGCGTCATTAGTCAGTTGTCAGTTGTCGGTTGTCAGTTGCTAAGAAATTTTTCCCTACTTTCCTACCCTTCCAATTCTCAAATAAAATTTTCTTTCTAGCGCACTAGCAAAATTAGAGATTTTCACCTATTATGATAGAGAGCGTAAAAAATTGTAAACTAGATTGACAATCTGGTTAATTTTGTGTAGGTGGCTCATATTCGCCATCTATAAACGCATAAAATCCGTAATTATAAAACATTTTGGAGATTTGCTCTCATGACCATCGCAGTTGGACGCGCCCCCAGTAGAGGGTGGTTTGACGTATTAGACGACTGGCTAAAGCGCGATCGCTTCGTATTCGTAGGTTGGTCAGGAATATTATTATTCCCCTGTGCCTTCCTCGCATTAGGCGGTTGGCTGACCGGTACAACATTCGTCACTTCCTGGTACACCCACGGACTAGCATCTTCTTACTTAGAAGGAGCTAACTTTCTAACAGTAGCAGTATCCACACCAGCCAACAGCATGGGGCATTCCCTGTTGTTCCTGTGGGGTCCTGAAGCTCAAGGTGACTTCACCCGTTGGATTCAACTCGGTGGTTTGTGGCCTTTCGTAGCCCTACATGGCGCATTCGGTTTGATTGGCTTCATGTTACGCCAATTTGAAGTCGCCCGTCTCGTCGGTCTTCGTCCTTATAACGCTCTTGCTTTCTCCGGTCCTATCGCCGTATTCGTCAGTGTGTTCCTGATGTATCCTTTAGGACAATCTAGCTGGTTCTTTGCCCCTAGCTTTGGAGTAGCCGCAATTTTCCGTTTCCTCCTATTCCTACAAGGTTTCCACAACTGGACACTCAACCCCTTCCACATGATGGGTGTAGCGGGAATCTTAGGTGGAGCTTTACTTTGTGCCATTCATGGTGCGACAGTAGAAAACACCCTATTTGAAGATGGTGAAGGATCAAATACCTTCCGCGCCTTCAACCCCACCCAAGCTGAAGAAACCTACTCCATGGTGACAGCAAACCGTTTCTGGTCACAGATTTTCGGAGTTGCTTTCTCCAACAAACGTTGGTTACACTTCTTCATGTTGTTTGTCCCTGTGACAGGCTTGTGGATGAGTTCCATTGGTATCGTTGGTTTAGCATTAAACCTCCGGGCTTATGACTTCGTTTCCCAAGAATTACGGGCAGCAGAAGACCCAGAGTTTGAAACTTTCTATACCAAAAACATTTTACTAAACGAGGGTATCCGCGCTTGGATGGCTCCTCAAGATCAACCCCACGAACAGTTCGTATTCCCAGAAGAAGTATTACCACGCGGTAACGCTCTCTAAAACCTATCATCTTTGAATTAGCCCCTACCTATTGGTAGGGGTTTTTTTATAAGGAGAAATTTAAATTCAGGTATTGCAAATTTTTGTAGTTGTGCTATAGTAGTCTCAGGTTACAAGACCAAAGCATTTTGCTTTGCCCCTTTTGAAATTAAGACCGTTTAGGCAATAAGGAGGTGATGCCCATGATAGAAAGTAGTATACCCATGGGTCGTCAAGTTGCAGTTAGCCGGCTGTGTGCCGGGGCTGTTCTCTAAAAGTTAGCTTTAGTTCTCTTGAGATACTAAGTTAGCTCAACTAACTAGGCTTAACATCGGAGTTCCTTCCGGCAGTCTGGTTGCAACTTGAAGACCCGCTAGACCGCCCTGACTTAGATTATCTGATCTAAATCAGGGCGGATAGTTTTTAAGGGTGGTTTTTGGTTTAAACCAGTACACAACCGAGTCAGTGAATTAACTATTTAAAAAGCCGAAAAAGCTTGTTTGATCTAATTTTTTGATTTTGTTTTATGGTACTAAGTAGTAATTTTTAACCAGTAGCATAAGACAATACTTAGATATTTGCTGACAACAATTACCAACGTAAATTATTGTTGTGGAACATTTGTTAGCGATCGCCTATCATTTATATTTGTCAGGTTTTTGGAGTGAAAACAAAACACCCATTGCGAACAAATGATAATTAATGTGGAAAGGTTTTGATTGAAAGTATATTTCAAAACCTGTCTAAATTCTTCAATGCCGAAGCTTATTCGCTAATCTTCAGTGTAAGAAAAGCTCGATATGAGTTTAAAGAAGTCAAATCTACTTGGTGTAACTAATAATATACTACTAGAAAAATTGACATCTACTTAATCAAAAAATCTTATGTTGATTATTAGAAAAAACTATAATATAATGGCAGGATATGGTCAGAAAGTTTTTGCATAAGTTAATTGCATGGAAGTTTAACGATTAATTAATCAATTGTTAGCCTTGTGAAAGCTATGATTGTGGAATTGGTGTCAGCCATACCTATTGCACAGGTTTCAACAAGACTTCGCGTTTGTAAACAGTTAGCTATAGCGAACTCATGTTATCCATATAAGGTGTGAGGAGAAAAGGAAAAATGTCTAATATTTTGTGGAAATCCCTGGTGGTTAGCCCAGCAATTTTGGGAGCAGCGTTGTTAGTATCTTCAACAGCGATAGCCGCACCAAGTACCACCAAGGGAGCATCATCAATTGAAACTTCCTCTACAGCAGAAGTTTCCCAACAGCCAGCAGTATTGGCGACAGAAACCAAAGAAGCTCAAGTTTTAGCTCAGGTTAACCGCTACAGCAACGAGAACAATACTTCCATAAATCAGGTAACATCAGTTTCCCAATTCTCTGATGTGCAACCTACAGATTGGGCATTCCAAGCTTTGCAGTCCTTGGTTGAACGCTACGGCTGTATTGCGGGTTATCCCAATGGCACATTTCGTGGTAATCGGGCTTTAAGCCGTTACGAATTTGCGGCTGGTTTGAATGCTTGTTTAGATCGTGTGAATGAATTGATTGCCACAGCAACGGCTGATATGGTGACAAAACAGGATCTAGCAACATTACAGCGTTTGCAAGAAGAGTTTTCTGCGGAATTGGCAACTTTACGTGGCCGGGTAGATGCTTTAGAAGGCCGGACTGCTGAATTAGAAGCCAATCAATTCTCCACTACCACTAAATTAAAAGGTGAAGCTATTTTTGCTGTCACTGATGCTTTTGGCAGCGAAACAGGCAAAGCTAACCGGGCAGTATTCCAAGATAGAGTCCGTTTAGGCTTGGAAACCAGCTTTACGGGTAGAGATATATTAACAACCCGTTTGGCTGCTGGTAATGCCACAGGCTTTAGTCTCCGAGATAAAACTGGTAATCCTATTAATGCTGGTGGAGTTGGTAAGCAAACCTTTGAAGTCGGTAGCACTATTCCTGCTAACAGCGTTAAAATTGACAAATTAACTTATGAAGCTCCTTTAGGACCTGCAAGAGTTTATCTTTCAGCTAGTGGTGGGCAACATAGTGATTATGCGGCTGTTAACAATCCTTACTTCTTTGATAAAACAGATGGTGGTAAGGGGGCTTTAAGTACCTTTGCTTCTGAAAACCCCATCTACCGGATTGGTGGTGGTTCTGGTATTGCCTTGAATGTCCCGTTTGGTAAACCTGGTAGTAGTTTCTTGAAACCAAGTTCAATCACATTAGGTTACTTGGCTTCAAATAACTCGGTCTCAAATGCTGCTAGTCCTGCCCCAAGTAATGGCTTGTTTGACGGTAACTATGCGGCATTAGGTCAGTTGAACTTTAATGTTGGTAATCGCGTTGCATTGGCTGCTACTTATGTACATGGTTATCATAAAGCAGGTAGCAGCTTATTTGATTCAGGATTTGATGGTGGTGCTTTAGTAGGTACTTCACAAGCGAATTCTTTAGGTGCGGACAGAACAATTCTCAATGCTCCATCAACTAGTGCCTCTTCCAGCAACTCCTACGGTATTTCCGCAGCTATCAAGCCTAGCGATAAACTGTCTTTGAGTGGTTTCGTTTCCTACCATGATGTTACAGGCTTTGGAGCTAATGATGATAAAGAAGCTTGGAGCTATGGTGCAGGTTTAGCTTTACCTGATTTTGGTAAGAAAGGTAACGTCTTGGGTATCTTCGGTGGCGCTCAACCTTACTCACTAGGTGCGACTGGTAGAGAGACTCCATACCAAGTAGAAGGCTTCTATAAGTATCGCGTTTCTGAAAATGTATCCGTAACTCCTGGAGTTATTTGGATGACATCTCCTGGACAAAATAATACCAGTAATGATGCCTTTGTTGGTACACTCAGAACAACTTTTAGCTTCTAAATAGTTAAAAGTTTGTTGATAAGTTTCAACGTGATTTGACCCTGCCTCATGGCGGGGTTTTTTTGTGGAGAGAAAAACCCCAGTTAAGAACCGGAGTATACTGGAAAAGAGATTAACTGTAAGGTTTTGCTCAACTTCATGCTTCAACTTTCATCTTGGATTATTACTTGTGGAACTATCATGTAAATCTGAATACGCAATTTTGGCGTTATTAGAGATGGCTACTCATTATGAAAACGGTGAACCGATGCAAATTCGGCAAATCGCTCTGCAACAAAAGATACCTGATCGCTATTTAGAACAACTGTTAGCAACTTTGCGGCGGGGGGGTATAGTTAAAAGTCAACGGGGTTCAAAAGGCGGCTATTTATTGGCGCGAGAACCTCGGAAAATTAGTATCTTTGAGATTTTAGAATGTTTGGAAGGTTTAGATGTGCAGACTGGTGAACAAAATACTAACCTCACAAGTTTAGATAATTCTGTGGTGTCAGAAATTTGGCAAGAAGCACGTCAGGCGGCAAATTCAGTGTTACAAAATTATTCGCTTCAGGATCTTTGTGAAAAACGGGATTCCCGGAAGCAGTTGGATATCATGTACTACATTTGAAGGCATAAAAATTTATCATGCGGATTGTTGAAAATATTACGGAGTTGGTGGGGCGGACACCTCTAGTTAAGCTAAACCGGATTCCTCAAGAATTAGCTTGTGTGGCTACAATTCTCGTGAAATTGGAAAGTATGAACCCTTCGTCATCGGTGAAAGACCGCATTGGGGTAAGTATGATTACGGCGGCGGAAAAGGAAGGATTAATTGCCCCTGGGAAGACGATTCTGGTAGAACCAACATCGGGAAATACTGGGATTGCTTTGGCTATGGCAGCGGCGGCTAAGGGGTATCAATTAATTTTAACTATGCCGGAAACGATGAGTGCGGAACGGCGGGCGATGTTAAGGGCTTATGGGGCCCAATTGGAACTCACTCCGGGAATTGCGGGGATGAGTGGGGCGATTCGGCGGGCGCAGGAGCTTGTGGATAGAACACCATACTCTTATATGTTGCAACAGTTCCGCAATCCGGCTAATGCCCAAATTCACCGGGAAACTACGGCGGAGGAAATTTGGGAGGATACGGATGGATTGGTGGATATGATTGTGGCGGGAGTGGGGACTGGAGGGACGATTACGGGGGTGGCGGAAGTTTTGAAGGCCCGGAAACCGAGTTTTCAGGCGATCGCTGTCGAACCAGCTAATAGCCCGATATTATCGGGAGGTAAACCGGGTCCCCATAAAATTCAGGGCATTGGGGCGGGTTTTATTCCCCAAGTGTTAAAGTTAGAATTGATTGATGAGGTAATTACGGTTACTGATGAGGATGCGATCGCCTTTGGTCGCAAATTAGCCAGGGAGGAAGGATTATTGTCTGGAATCTCCACTGGTGCAGCCCTTTGTGCGGCGGTTCGGGTCGCCCAACGTCCAGAAAATCAGGGACGCTTAATTGTGATGATTCAGCCTAGTTTCGGTGAGAGATATTTAAGTACACCTTTATTCCAAGACCTAGAAGCGAAAACCGCAACTAGTACCAATTAACAATCTATTGGATTCATGTCCGATTTTAACCACTACAACACCCTCAAAGTTAGTAATCATGCCAGTCAAGCGGAGATTAAACAAGCTTATCGCCGCTTGGTGAAAATTTTTCATCCTGATAGTAATCAAGAAATCACAGATAATGAGCAAATTATTCGTGTTAATGCTGCCTATGAAGTTTTAAGTGATAGTAAAAGTCGTCTTGATTATGATGAAAAACTTCGTCACAGTCAGCAACAATTTCATCAGGTTCGCCAAAAACGCGCAGAATCTGCCCAACAACATTACAAAGCAGCGAGGAAAACTAGAAAAGATATTGATGAAAATATTGAGGAATGGATACGTTTAGTTTATAAACCAGTAAATCGGATACTTTGTACAATTCTTAATTCTTTAGAATCACAAATTGAGGAGTTAGCAGCCGATCCTTTTGATGATGATCTTTTAGACGAATTTCAAGATTATTTAGCATCCTGTCGGGAAGATTTGAAGGACGCACAAATTAAGTTTCGTTCTTTGCCAAATCCCGCTAGTTTTGCAGCAGCAGCAGCCCATATTTACTATTGTATGAGTCAAGTGGGAGATGGAATTGAGGAATTAGCATACTTTCCATTAAGTTATGATCATCGCTATTTACACACAGGACAAGAGTTATTTCGGATAGCTAAAAGATTGTATCGGGAAGCGCAAGAATCGGTGAGTTGATCTAACCGATAGGATAACATCCCGGATTAACTGCATGAATAAATTCACTCCCCGCTAGTGGTCTTCCTCTTTTATAAGCTGCTTCTTGAGGTTGTCCCCAACCTAATTGTAAAATGATTTCTAGAAAGTTCGGATTTTCCCATTTTAATAAAGTTGCCCATTCTGTTCTTTGGACAATTCTTTCTACATCTACTTTGGCAATTTTTTGATGTTGTTTACCATTACTAAAACTTAAATATAAATCCATTTCCCCTGTGACTAAATACCAAAATTCTAAAATTGTATCTTTGGCAGGTTTCAATATTGCTAAATCACTTTCTAAAGCAATTAATTCAGTATCAATTTCTGGATAATGCAGGTTTTTACCTTTAACAGTCATATCTTTCCAGATAATTCCAGAAACTTGATTTTCTCGTTGATATTCATGAATAGAGGTTTTAAAATCTTGGTAGGCCGTGAATCTTTGCAGTCCGTCGGTTCTGACAAACTGGTCTATAAATGGATTACCAGAAACAGTTACATCTAACTTTAAACGTTCACCTTTTAAGCAAGCTTGGCGTTCAGTTGCCAAAATTTGAATTAACTCTTGGGTATTGTAAATATTTGACATCAGAACAAGACCTAATTAGTGATCAATCATCAGTTATTAGTCATTAGTTATGAAACTAATTATTAATTTTGTGTCAGATGGTAATGAAGATTGATTGAAGATTTAATTATTATCTCTTGATAGCAATAGAAATGCCGTATCAGAACCGACTATTTGTTTCATTGTTCATCCCATAGTAATGAATGTCGACATTATTCTATTTTACCTTGAGGAGTAGAATTAGGTTTATGGTCAAAAAAAAGCCCAATTCTCAAGAATCAGGGCTGAACAAGCAGAACTCAAAATTGCACAATTAGCCGAATGCTTAGGATTAAATGTACTGTGGATTCATGCTTTAGCATTACTTGGTTTTGCTGTGGTTTTATTGAGTATTAGTGTGAGTAAGTTTCGCAATCAGTTGAGTTAGGAAATTAACGAGGATCTATGGTAGGTTTTTCTGCAACTAAACGGATTTGATTCTGCTTGACTACTACAGTAATCAGTCCCAAAGGACCTTTAGCTGAAATATTTGACACTCCCCGGTCTAAAGATACGGGGATTCTACATTCAACATAAAATGTCAGTGCAGCATTTATACACAAACCTGATACGATTCCAGCCCATTTACCAGAAATTTTTGTCAATGACAAGATTAAAAAAAAAGAAGTTGGGAATCTCAGATAGAATATTTCTCTGTCCTCTTGGTGCATAACTTCCATGACCACATTTGGTGAAAATCCCTTCTCCCCCCAAGAAATAGCCTCAGAAGGCATAAAACCAGAAGAATATACCGAAATCGTCCGCCGCTTAGGCCGTCACCCCAACAAAGCCGAACTAGGAATGTTTGGGGTGATGTGGTCAGAACATTGCTGTTATAAAAATTCCCGCCCATTACTCAAACAGTTTCCCACCACAGGCCCCCGCATTCTTGTGGGACCCGGTGAAAATGCCGGAGTGGTGGATATCGGCGACGGACTACAATTAGCGTTTAAAATAGAATCCCATAACCACCCTTCCGCCGTTGAACCATTTCAAGGTGCAGCCACGGGAGTAGGTGGGATATTAAGAGATATCTTTACCATGGGGGCACGTCCCATAGCCTTATTAAATTCTTTGCGGTTTGGGGATTTGAATGATCCCAAAACCCAAAGATTATTTACGGGTGTAGTTGCGGGAATCTCCCATTATGGTAACTGTTTGGTCAGTGGCGAAACATTTATCTGGAAAGATCAAGAAGGTGTGCATTTTGATACGATTGGTAATTTTGTAGAATCGCGCTTACCTGCTAATGTCCACACTTTAGAGATAGACGATGCTAATGCAGTTACAACCCTGTCCTTAGACCCAGATCAGCATACTGTAAGTTGGCAGCGTGTCCGCCGTATTTTCAAACGTTGTACCCAAAATCTCATGACTATCCGCACCGCTTTGGGGCGTAAGCTGATAGTTACCCCAGACCATCCCATGCTAATTTGTGCAGAAGGTCAATGGGATGTATCCCCAGCACAATCTTTAAAAGTGGGTGATCAAATTCCCATTATCACCGCTTTACCGGAATTAGAACCAGGAGAAAACCAAAACGCACCCCTAGACTTAATTGCTGGTTTAAACCCAGAAGATGCTAGTGGTAAAGATGTTTATGTACAACTACCGGAAAATTGGCAAGTCACGGAAGTTGTGCGGACTGCATTGCGGTTAATTGAACCTTCAGCTACTAATCGTCATCACTATTTAAGCACTGGTAGACTCCCACTTTCTCACTTTTTAGCCCTAGAACTGCTGCTTAACGTTTCCCGCAGTGATATTAGTCTATTCCGACGTGGCAAAGCTAACTATATGCCAGCAGTTATTCAGCCAAATGAATTATTTGCCCGATTAATTGGCTATTTCTTGTCTGAAGGTTGCGTTTCCCAAAATGGCAACACATACAAAATTATTTTCACCTTTGCCCACCATGAAACAGAGTATGTTGAAGATGTAATTGCTGGATTGAAGCAATTAGGATTACGCCCCTGTGTGGAAAAACGCGCTTCTACTATCGCTGTTTATGCAACTTCGTGGTTATTAGGGCATTTCCTCAAAAATGTATGGCAATGTGGAACTCAAGCCAGTAATAAGGCTTTTCCCGCTTGTATTTTTCAATGGTCACAAAATTTGCAGCGTGAAGCCCTGAAAGGCTTACTGCGTGGTGACGGTTCAATGACTACAAAAACTAATGGTAATCATGCCAAAATCAGTTTTGGGACAACCAGCCATCAATTGTTTGAACAAACAGTTATCCTGCTGCAAAGTCAAGGAGTCATGCCCTATATTTATCAAAGACCAGCGGGGGAAGGAGAAATAGAGGGACGTAAGCACATTCACAAACCATTATGGCAATTGGAAGTTAGTAATTTTGCGGGATTAAAAGAATTAGCAACTGTCTTTAGTCAACAGCGCAATGCAGAATTAGCAGTTGCCCTGAATCGTTACAATGGCAGTAAATATTCATTTCCCCGCTTTACTCAGTCTGCGGCAGATGTGGCTGTTGTCAAAATTAAAAGTATCGAATGTCAAGCCGTTGATGAATGTGATGTTTACGATGTGGAAGTAGATAACACCCATCTTTTTGTAACTTCATCTGGGATTGTTACTCATAACTGCGTTGGAGTGCCGACTGTAGGTGGTGAAGTGTATTTTGACTCCGCCTACTCGGTCAATCCCCTTGTCAACGTCATGGCGCTGGGTTTGATGGAAACGGCGGAAATTGTCAAATCAGGGGCTTCAGGCTTAGGAAATCCCGTGCTGTATGTGGGTTCAACCACCGGACGGGATGGCATGGGCGGCGCAAGTTTTGCCAGTGCGGAATTGACTGAGGAATCAATGGATAACCGTCCCGCTGTGCAAGTAGGAGATCCATTTGTCGAAAAGTCCTTAATTGAAGCTTGTTTAGAGGCATTTAAAACCGGGGCTGTAGTTGCGGCACAGGATATGGGGGCTGCGGGTATCACCTGTTCCACTTCGGAAATGGCTGCAAAAGGTGGTGTGGGGATTGACTTCGATTTAGATAAAATTCCGGTGCGGGAATCGGGAATGATTCCCTATGAATACCTGCTTTCGGAATCTCAAGAACGAATGTTGTTTGTTGCCGAAAAAGGACGAGAACAGGAATTAATTGATATTTTCCACCGTTGGGGACTGCAAGCGGTGGTTGCGGGGACAGTTATTGCAGAACCCATTGTCAGAATTTGGTTTCAGGGGAAAATAGCTGCCGAAATCCCGGCTGATGCTTTGGCGGAAAATACGCCTTTGTATGAAAGAGAATTATTAACAGAAGCCCCCGAATATGCCCAAAAAGCATGGCAATGGACAAGTGATAGTTTACCTGTTGGCAATGCTGCGGGTATTGAAATTGCAGGAAGTCTGCAAAGTTGGAATCAGATTCTATTGACTTTGTTAGATACTCCCTCTATTGCTTCTAAAAGCTGGGTTTATCGCCAATATGACCATCAAGTTCAAAATAATACCGTATTGTTACCCGGTGGTGCTGATGCGGCTGTCATTCGTATCCGTCCCTTAGAAGCACCCCAAAATCCAAAATCCAAAATCCAAAATCTAAAATCCGGTGTTGCGGCTACGGTAGATTGTAATTCTCGTTATGTCTATCTTGATCCTTATGAAGGGGCAAAGGCAGTAGTCGCGGAAGCTGCCCGCAATCTTAGCTGTGTGGGTGCTGAACCCATCGCTGTGACGGATAACCTCAATTTTGGTAGTCCAGAAAAACCCATTGGTTATTGGCAATTAGCGTCCGCTTGTCGGGGTTTGAGTGAGGGTTGTCGGGAGTTGGGAACGCCGGTAACTGGGGGGAATGTCTCTCTCTACAATGAAACTTTTGACGCAGAAGGTAATCCCCAACCAATTTATCCGACTCCGGTTGTGGGTATGGTGGGATTGATTCCTGATTTAACCAAAATTTGCGGACAAGGTTGGCAAAATGCAGATGATATAATTTATCTTCTAGGTTTATCAATTCAATCCAAAATCCAAAATCCAAAATATAAAATAGAATTGGGTGCTTCTGAATATTTGGCAACTATTCATAATACGATCGCTGGTAAGCCCCCTAGAATTGATTTTGATTTAGAACGACTGGTACAAAAAGCTTGTCGTGAGGGTATTCGCGCTGGTTGGGTAAATTCTGCCCATGATTCGGCTGAGGGTGGTGTGGCTGTTGCTATAGCGGAATCTTGTCTTTCTGGGAATTTGGGGGCGGAAATTAATTTCCCAATTAGTGCAAATCACGATTCCCGTTTTGATGAAGTTCTTTTTGGTGAAGGTGGGGCGAGAATTTTAGTTTCTGTGAGTGGAGAAAACCAAGAAAAATGGGAATCCTATTTACACCGAACTCTTCCAGAGAATTGGCAAAAACTGGGAACAGTAAATAATTCCGGTAATTTAGAGATTTTAACCGCAGATAACCATAAGTTACTCCAGGTTAGTCTCGAAGATATGAGCGATCGCTATTCTCAGGCAATCTCTAAACGTCTCGCTATCTACACCAATACCTAATCAACAGCAAAAATCAAGGTTTGAATACGAAAATTCACAATTCGCACTTGATTCTTAACCAATTTACGGTACTGTTTTAATGGATGGTTAAAGATTTGTTAAGAAGAAGGAGTCAGGAGTCAGGAGTCAGGAGTCAGGAGTCAGGATAAAAATTAATTATTCCCAATTCCCAATTCCCAATTCCCAATTCCCAATTCCCAATTCCCAATTCCCAATTCCCAATCACCAATCACCAATCACCAATCACCAATTCCTAGTTCCCACTGAATCGACACCCCACCAGGAGCAATACCAGCATGATTCCCCTTAATTCCGTTACCTCGGATGAAAACGCCTGTGACAAGCCAGAAGAAGCTTGTGGTGTGTTTGGCATCTATGCCCCAGAACAAGACGTTGCTAAATTGACCTACTTTGGATTGTATGCTCTTCAGCATCGGGGTCAAGAATCTGCTGGAATTGCTACCTTTGAGGGTACGCGTGTCCACCAGCACAAAGATATGGGTTTGGTGTCTCAAGTCTTTAATGAAATCATTTTAGATCAATTACCCGGAAATTTGGCAGTTGGTCATAATCGCTATTCCACTACCGGTTCTAGTCGCAAAGTTAACGCCCAACCCGCTGTAGTAGAAACTCGGTTGGGTTTATTAGCTCTAGCACATAATGGTAATTTAGTCAATACCGTAAAATTGCGAGAAGAGTTGCTCAAAGATAAGTTTAACTTAATCACGACCACGGACTCGGAAATGATTGCTTATGCGATCGCTCAAGAAGTCAACGCTGGTGCAGATTGGGTAACAGGGGCTATGAGTGCCTTTCATCGTTGCGAGGGTGCATTTAGTCTGACTATTGCCACACCTGATGGTATAATGGGAGTCCGTGACCCCAACGGCATTCGTCCCTTAGTTATTGGTACTTTAGATAGTAACCCAGTCCGTTATGTTCTCGCTTCCGAAACCTGCGGTTTAGATATTATCGGTGCGGAATATCTGCGTGATGTTGCCCCTGGAGAATTGGTTTGGATCACTGAAACTGGTTTAGAATCATTTCAATGGCATCAACAATCAGAACGCAAACTTTGCATCTTTGAAATGATCTATTTTGCCCGTCCTGATAGCCTCATGCACAACGAAACTTTATATAGTTATCGAATGCGGTTAGGACGGAAAATGGCGGCTGAAGCCCCTGTAGAAGCTGATTTAGTGTTTGGTGTTCCTGATTCTGGTATTCCTGCGGCCATTGGTTTTTCCCAAGCTTCTGGTATAGCTTATGGTGAAGGACTGATTAAAAATCGCTACGTCGGTCGCACCTTTATTCAACCTACCCAAGCCATGCGGGAATCAGGGATTAAAATGAAACTTAATCCCCTTAAAGATGTCTTATTCGGTAAGCGAGTTGTAATTATTGATGATTCCATTGTCCGGGGAACTACTAGCCGCAAACTTGTGCAAGCCTTGCGTGATGCTGGTGTGTCCGAAGTCCACATGAGAATTTCTTCTCCTCCTGTAACTCATCCTTGTTTCTATGGTATTGATACTGATACCCAAGATCAATTAATTGCGGCGACAAAATCAGTCGAAGAAATAGCCAAGCAATTACAAGTTGATAGTTTGGCTTATTTGAGTTGGGAAGGAATGTTAGAAACCACCAGAGAAGATACTAATAGTTTTTGTTCAGCTTGTTTTACTGGTAATTATCCCGTGGCTATTCCTGAAAAAATGAAGCGTTCTAAGTTGATTTTGGAAAAGGTTGTAGTTTAGGAAATCGGGAATATCCAAGAAGTAATTAAATTGATAATTGATAATTTATAATTGTCAATTGTCAATTTTGGGGATAAAATAGAACATTAATTGAAACTAATTCCTCTTGTCACAATTCCTAATTGGAGATTGAAAACTTATGTTGAACATTACAAACACCAATTTTACACTGACAAGCAATAACTTCACTCATGAAGCAATGAGAGAAATAGCTTACAGTATGGATTTATTAATTCCTGGATTTTACTTATGGCTACCAGGAATACATATTCGGTTTGGTGGTGCTATTCCTGATGATCAACCTTACAGATATCCAGGTACGATACATAGTAATGTGGGTATGGCTTTAGTATTACCAGGTTATAAGATATTCACAACTTATCAGGGTAGTTATGACCCTCAATAAGCATCAAATACAGGGACTACCAAAGTTTAAATGTACAATTTTAGATGCAAATCAATTTGAAAAATTAATGATTGATGCTGGTTATTCTATATCGGGAACTGCTCCAGCGCAAGGTAACAGAATTAAAGTTTGGTGGGTTCATGAACAATACCCAAGAGTAGAATCTATTTATACTCCTGATCAGAAAAAGGTAATCACTGCTTATCATGTATAATTAAAATACTGCGGCTACTCAAAAACTAAAGGTATGCTTTAGAAGCAATTAAAGCCAGGTGAGTAGATTTAAATAAATCATTGATGTTTTTCAGGACGACAAAATATACAGCTTTCTAAAAGGTCAGATGATGGAGTTTTACGAAGTTCATTGATGAGATTACTTGTAGGTGAAGACTCTGGAATAGGAATATTATCTTCTTTTAACCCATCTTCCGCACCCTAAACTGTCACACAACGAAAAATGGTCGTTGGGGGATTTGGGATTAGCGATAGCCACATAAAATTTCGACCTTTTTGTATAAAAATCATCCTTTAATATATTAAAAAGTCCGAAATTACCGATTGTGACACCGGGGGGTGCGGAATGTGGGATTAAAAATCAATTAGGCAAAGCAACTAATCGTCCTACTTTACGCTGGATTTTTCAATGCTTTCAGTGTATTCATTTGGTTACACTCAATCAGGAGAAACATATTTCTAATTGGAATAAGGACAGAGATTTTATCTTGAGTCTTTTACCAGATGATTGTTTACGTTACTATCAATTAGTCAGCTAATTATCATCTCTATAAATTTAATTTCTATGAGTAAAGATGAGCTAATCTCTTTGATTTATAGCTCCATTTTACTATGTCTATAATTTCGTTTTTTACTTTAATTGATTAGTCTAACTTATAATTATTTCTTGAATATCTCCTTTCGCTTATCTATTGACCTCTCCAGGTGGTGTGCATTCTTATTGCTTCTTATTGAGAATAGATTTTGATGACATTTTTGGTGATTTACTGTTTCTCAAATGCCTTTTTTCACTTTATCTGTTTGTTTTGATGCTCCCTTTGATTTTCATCTCCGTAATTTCCCTCTGTAACATTTTGGGGTGCGGAATGTGGGTTGTAGTTTAGATAATTCTATCATCTTGTGGGGTGGGCATCTTGCCCGCGCCTCAATATTTAATTGTCAGAATCAGCATATCCAGGATTTTAGGATTTACAGGATTTGATTGACTTTTTACCTGATGAAAATAAATGTAAGATTCAATTATTCCCAATAGTCGGTTTAAACCGACTTTAGCTTTTAGACAGGGAATTAATTCCCTGGCTTCCTTGTCAGAATCAGGATATCCAGGATTTAAGGATGTACAGGATTGCAGTTTGTAGATTTTCTGTGAAAGTTAGCAAACATTAATCAGACAGAATAAATCTACTTGGCCATGGATTTTTGAGAAATAACACGTAAAAATAGTTAAAATTATCATCTATATAATTTTAATATCTACAAAATTTTATTAACTATTATCTACTTTCTTATCCTGTTAATCCTTTAATCGGTGAGTATCCTAATTCTGACATTTTTTATATATTCAGTTAAAATAATCATAAAATACATTTTCATCGTTTAAATCTCCACCCATGCAATTAATTCTCTACAGCAAACCCGGTTGTCATCTTTGTGAAGGCTTACAGGAAAAACTAGCACAAATCAAAAATCTCAGTTTCCAGCTAGAAATTCGAGATATTACCACCCGTGAAGATTGGTTTGCAGCATATCAATACGAAATCCCGGTACTGCATTTAGTCACCAGGGACGGCACAGAAAAACTGATACCCCGTCCTTCTCCCCGTCTCAGTATCGAACGTTTAGAAAAAATGTTAGGTCAATATGTCTCCCAATAGATGACAAAATGATGCAGAATAAGCGCAAGACAAGCTTGTGGCGAGGTTCACCAGATGAAATTACGGGAATTATTAGCGACTGTAGATGGGATTAATTCTGTAAATATACCAGATATTGATATTCAGGGACTTAAAACTAATTCCCATGCTTGCACGGTGGGAGATTTGTTTATCGGAATGCCAGGAACTAGAGTAGACGGTGGAGAGTTTTGGCCAGGTGCTTTAGCTGCTGGTGCTGTAGCGGCGATTATTTCTTCGGAAGCAATGCAGAAAAATCCGCCTACAGCTAACTCTGTAGTCATTAGTGCCGATAATATGACTAAAGCCTGCGCTCAAATAGCCGCAGCTTTTTATGGTTATCCTGGACAAAAACTGAAAATGGTGGGTGTGACGGGGACAAATGGTAAAACTACCACCACTCACCTGATTGAATATTTCCTAACTCACGCTAATTTACCGACGGCGTTAATAGGCACACTTTACACCCGCTGGCCTGGTTTTGAGGAAACTGCTGTGAATACTACTCCTTTTGCAGTAGATTTGCAGCAACAATTAGCTAAGGCCATGAATGCTGGTTGTGAAACTGGGGTAATGGAAGTTAGTTCTCATGCTTTGCACCAGGGTAGAGTTTTGAATTGTGCTTTTGAAGTGGGGGTATTTACCAACCTTACCCAAGACCATTTGGACTATCACAAGGATATGGAGGACTATTTTGCCGCGAAAGCGTTGTTATTTAGTCCCAATTATCTCCACGGACGGGCAATTATCAACGCTGATGATGCTTATGGTAAACGGATAATTGCGTCCTTGAGTCCAGAACAGGTTTGGAGTTATAGCGTTAATGATAGTACCGCTGATTTTTGGATGAGTGATTTAAATTATCAACCAAATGGTGTGAGCGGAATTTTACATACTCCCCAAGAAAATGTAGATTTTAGTTGTCCTTTAGTTGGTCAATATAACTTAGAAAATCTTTTAGCTGCTGTGGGTGCGGTTGTCCATGTGGGTTTAGATTTGCAATTGGTAGCAAATGCCATTCCTGGGTTTCCCGGCGTTCCTGGCCGCATGGAACGGGTGCAAATTCATCCACAGCAAGATATTAGCGTGATTGTAGATTATGCCCATACTCCCGATAGTTTGGAGAATTTACTGAAAGCTGCCCGGCCGTTTATTCCTGGTAAAATGATTTGTGTGTTTGGTTGTGGAGGAGACCGCGATCGCACTAAACGTCCAAAAATGGGTAAAATAGCGGCTGAACTCGCAGATTTAGCAGTAGTGACATCAGACAACCCCCGTACAGAAAACCCAGAAAAGATATTACAGGACGTATTAGCAGGTATTCCTGATATAGTACAACCAATGGTTGTGAGCGATCGCGCTACCGCAATTCGGACGGCTATTTTACAGGCTCAACCTGGAGACGGTGTATTATTAGCCGGGAAGGGTCACGAAGACTATCAAATTCTAGGTACTGAAAAAATTCATTTTGACGACAGAGAACAAGCACGGGAAGCTTTACAGCAAAGAATAAATAGCCAAAATTAATTAACCCATCTTCAAGGGGTGGGGTTTCCCCGCCCTTGTTTCGCACCAAGTTGCAAAAAATCTATTTTACAAGATTACTCGGTAAGCGTAAAGCTCAGTCACAAAGCGTGCTGAGATATAAGCGACACGGGCGAAAATATTTAGCCTAACTCGTTGACTAGTAACAGTAGGTGTGATATACTTTCAAAAGTTCCATAATTTAAGTATAACTAAACAACGTAAAAACTTAACTAATTTGGTTGAGTGCGTAGTCATACCTAACAGTATTGCAGTTTAGGAAAGCTAAATTTGGTGAAAAATGAAATACAAAAATCGAGTACGGTAGGGATACGGTCATTAACGCTTTAGGAGAATCGACCTCTGTTTTTGTTGGAGTAATCCAGCAATTGTAAGTTGGCTCATTGATTAAAGAATCTCAGTGTCTTTAGACCTGAGAGTGTCAAACTTGATGACCGACTTCCAAAGGTAAGAAAATTGTTAATACTTCCCCATTTTGAGGACGTTGACGCACAATCAACTTTCCACCAATTGCTTGAAATAAATGCTTAGTTGCTGCCATATTTAAACTAATTGCCCCTGTTTCCGGCTGAAACATTAATAATTGACCTAAAGATTTGCGAATTGGTGGTGTTGTTGTATAGCCTTTATCTTGACAATCAAACTGAGGAGATAATTGCAATTTTAGCTGATCACCAGCAGTCATTACTTGCACCTGAATACAACTACCAGCAGGTAAACTGCGAGTAAAATTCTCTATTAAACCAGTAAGTACCCGGTCTAACATCGCCGGATTACTAACCACCGTGGGGAATTGCTTCGGTAAAACCACATTTAAAGTTAAATTACGCCGAGTTGCTGCTTGTTGCCAACGGGGAATACTTTGCAGTAAAATATCCTCTAAACACATTGGGGTCAAGTGTGAATTAGCCAATTTTAAAGGTTGTGATAAATTCTCTAATTCTGCTGCTTTAAATAATAACTCCATTCGGTCAATTTGTTCAGTACATTCATGATCAATAACTTCTAAACGACTGATTACATTCCCCGGCAAATCCTGCCGTTTTAATAGTAACCGTGTCATCATCCGAATAGTTGTCAATGGAGTACGAACTTCATGGGCAAAGGCTTGGAGTAATTCTATGTCAGAACGAGATGGAGATTTTGGCGGTGGAGTTGGTGAATGAAAATGTGATGAAGTATGTGTAACTGGATTATTTCCTGTAATTGTTAATTCTTGAAGTAATAACTGACTAAATTGAATTATAGTGTGATAATCTGGTGCAACCAAAGGATAGTTTTGCACCTGAATATCTAAATCAGCAAACAATTCTGGATTAGTTAAAACTACCCTAGCACCTAAAGATTGCCAAGCTTTTTTGACTATTTCCGGTTCAAAGGAAAACAAAAACTCTTTTTTACCATTTTGATGTTCCCCCAAAACCAAAACTAATCTAAATTTATCTGTAAACACCAAACAAAACTGTTCCGCACCCAAAGGATCAGCCGGTAATAAAGGTAAGATAGATTCTTGAAAAGTAGTATTATCGGAAGTATTTGTTTCTATATTATTTATATTCCGCGCCATTTCTGATGGCATAATGAATGGCATCAACGCCAAAGGGTTAAAAGGTCTGGCTGTAAAAGTTACCGTTTGTAACCGTTGTGTTAGTTGGGGGTGACTAAATAAAGGTGCAGGTGCGGCTAATACCAAACCTGGAGTAGTATCAGGTGAAGTTGCAGCTAAAGTTTTCAACAGCAAGTTTTCCGTGGCTGCGAGACTGACACGCCATTGCTGTTCTGCTTTAGCCGAGGAACACTCAGCAAGATGAGATTGATTTTCAGATAAAACTTCCTTGAGACTTGGCAAAATCCATTCGTACACAGGTTTTCACCTCTTGATTGCTTCAGCAGCTAATGGTGGTTATATTTAGACATTTGCAAACTATATCTACGAGATTATCGTCATTAGTGTGAAGATAGAAAGTGGTATAACCGAACAATTCAGGTGCAATATCCTCTCTTTGTCGGTTGTCAGTTGTCGGTTGTCGGTTGTCATTGGGAAGAAATATTCCCCCACTTCCCCCACTTCCCCCACTTCCCCCACTTCCTCCACTTCCCCCACTTCCCAGTCCCCAGTCCCCAATTATCAATCCCAAAAAAGATGCGGCTGAGTCTCTATGATAGAGAATATAGAGATAGTGGCTATCAGTGAGCATCAAACCGTCAATATTCTATAGCCATGAGTACAATTAAATTGGCTCTTTTCAATAAAAGCGTTTTAATTTAGTTATTGGAAAGTTGTCATATTGTCAGTTATCCAGGTATTTGGTTTATGACTTTTGGGTGTAGCAATTTAATTCTTTTTTAAGATTTGCTCCTGGGCATCACTCACAGTAAAATCCATCACTTCAAGTATTCAATTTTGGAAATCAACATGAAAAAGCTCATTCCTTTTCTCGTTAGTAGCGTTTTATTAGCTGGTATGGTTGGTTGTCAAGAAGCACCAAAAACAGGTTCAGAAACTACTGGTACTACCAGTGAAACTCCTGCTGTACCAGCCAAACCCGCTTCTGATACGACGCGGATTATAGATAATTCTACTGCAACTCCTACTGCAACTCCTTCTGCAACTTCTACATCTACAACCGACTTAAAAACTGAAATTAGCAAAAAACTAAAAGCCAGTTTACCTGAGAATAAGTTGGAAGTAGTCAACAAAAATGGGGCAATTATCCTTAAAGGAACAGCAACTTCTCAGCAAGAAATCACACAAGCTGAAACTTTAATCAAGGAAGTAGCTGGTGTGAAAAGTGTCAAAGTAGAAGCTAAAGTGAAGACAGAGAAAAAACCTTAGTCATTCTATTTTATCCCATTGGGATAGTGAATTGGTTTTGCAATCATCTATTTTTCAAATGGGTATAACTTGAGATTAAAATCTATCAGGGCTTACTTTAGTTAGTAAGTCCTGTTTTTGGGGATTTTCTACCCATTTCTTCATCACCAATTACCCATTAAAAATATGTACGATACTAGTTGTGTAATTCCCATTATTAAATCTCCCAAAGATTATCAAGCATATCGAATTAGTCCCCGTGACTCTAACCGATTAGCAATTATCTTTGATTCTGCCAGTGCTAATACTTCTTTAACTTGTTGTGTGGAAATCTTTGATGTTGGTGGACAAACACCACCAAATCGGCATCAATGGGCTGTAGAAATGTTTTTTATCCTTAAAGGAGAAGGCATTGCAATTTGTGATGGGAAAACAGTAAATATCAAAGCTGGAGATAGTTTGTTAGTACCACCAACAGGGACACATTTAATTAAAAATACTGGTAAAAATCGTCTTTATGCCTTAACAATTATGGTTCCTAATGAGGATTTTTCAGAACTAATTCGCAGTGGTATTCCTGTGGAATTAGATGCTGAAGATATGACTATTCTGGGAAGATTAGATTCTTTGAAGTTTTTTTAAGTAAGTAGGTAGACGGGAAAAATTGTTGTTATGGCAAGGGAACTTAATTCTTGGGAAATTTTGGCATTGGGATATACAGCACTTTCCGGTGTTATGAGATACATATCCAGCGGGCAAGATGCCCGCACTACAAAAGTTTCATAATTCATGTTTTTTTGCTCTCTTTTTTATAATTGTGAAAAAAGATTTTGCCAATCAATGATAGTCGGTCTATCTCCTTGATTGACTATTTCAAAAACTTTGTTAATAGAATTTTGATAAAATAAACTTTCTACACAAGTTGCAGCTACATCAATTCGGCTAGTATCACCGGAAATTGTATCTCCTTTTCCAAAAATGACGTTTAATTTACCTTCACTTGTGGCTTTGAGTAGGGTATTGAGATCATAGGATGTATAAGGGCCATCGGTTAAACGTCCGGGACGAATGATAGTATAAGGGATTCCCGAATTAATAATGGCTTGTTCTCCTTTTTCTTTAGCATCAAGTACACCAAAAAGATTCAAAATATTAAAAGGAAATTGATGTTTACGGAGAATTCCGCAGGAAGAAACAAACACGAAGCGGTTTAAGTTTTTTGGTGCTGCGGAGATCAGATTAATTACACCTTGAGTATCAACTTTAGTCGGGGTATTTTTCGCTTTGTCTTCTAGAAATTGGGGATTAAATGCAGTTATTACCAATTCGATCATATTGGGGGTTTGATTAAATTCCCATCTTGCGGAGGGAAAAGCGGTAGTTCCTGTACAACAAATAATGGCGGTAATATTTGCCATTGCTGCTGTCAATGTGCTGGGTTTACAGATATCACCAATTGCAATTTCTACTTTGTTATTAAACATTTTTGTGGCTTTTTCGGCATTCCTGGTGAGAATACGAACTGGTAAGCCTTTTTCTAATAGTTTACTAACTACAAGTTGTCCAACTCCACCGGTAGAACCAACAACTAAGATCAGATTTTCACTAGTATTCATAAATGGAATATCTCTGGAATAGGGTATATTTAATCTACAATAATTTTGGTTTTACCTTTATGTCCATGAATTAAGGCAATTTGTTCCCATCCTTGAGTATACCAGGCTGTGGATTTAGGTGATTTCAACCATTGCATAACTGCAATATTAGCAGAATGTTGACTAATATCTTGATGGAAAAGTTGAAAATAACATCCTATGGCAACTATACCAGTGCCGCTGATACCTGTTACATCTTGATCCCTTACTAGTTTAAAACCTTGGAGATGATAGTTATTTCGTGAGTTTTCTCCAAATACTAATTTTCTCCCTCTTTGATTTTGCAGTTGTTGAAAAGATGGTAGAGATGGAAAGGTGGCATAACTGGAATGTGGTAAAATTCTAGCCATCGCTACTTGTCCATCTGGTAAAATAAAACCACCACCTATAATCTGCTGCAATGGTTTTGCTTCAGGTTCAATTAACCAAAATGTTTGCTGATTTGGTTGCATAAGCATATTTCTCTGCTTTTTATATCTGGATAAATTAGAAGTATTATATGATATGCGTTAAGATTTAAATCAGTAATATCTAGAGACTTAAAGTTTATGGTTAAGAAAATTCGCCGAGTTTCCAAAGTTATCCACAAGTCACGCGATAAAGAATTTTTTCACCAAGCAGGAACTCCACCAGGAACAATCATTGTTGATGAAAATGCTGAACAACCAATTATTTTTCTGATTGACTATAACCAAACTCAACTGATTCAGAAACAAATAAGTTATCCAGAAGAATGTCTTAATTATTTGGATACAGAATCCGTTTCTTGGGTAGATGTTCAAGGTTTAGGTAGTACAGATATTTTGCATCGTTTAGGTCAAACTTTTGATTTACATACTCTAATTTTAGAAGATATTGTCAACATGGTAGAACGACCAAAAATCGAGGATTATGAAGAGCAATTAGTGATTATTGCCCACATGGTTGTACCTAATCATAATAATGGCGGTTTTTATAGTGAACAAGTGAGTTTAGTTTTAGGTAAATATTATGTTTTGACAGTGCAAGAAGAACCAGAACATGATTGTTTTGATGGGGTGAGAATGAGAATTAATAAGAATAAAGGTATTATCCGCAGACAAAATAGTGATTACTTGGCTTATTCTTTATTAGACGCAATTATTGATGGATTTTTCCCAGTTTTAGAACTGTATGGGGAAAGAATTGATGATTTAGAGGAGGAAGTAATCGTTAATCCTAGTCAACAAACATTGCAAAAAATATATCAAATTCGGCGGGAATTATTACAACTACGTCGCGCAATTTGGCCACAAAGAGATGCAATTAATTCTTTAATTAGAGATGGGAGTGAATTAATTAGTGATGATGTGAGAATTTATCTAAGAGACTGTTATGATCACGCAGTTCAAGTCATGGATATAGTGGAAACTTATCGAGAATTAGTAGCTGGTTTAATGGATGTGTATTTATCAGCAATTAGTAATAAAATGAATGAAATCATGAAACTGCTGACGGTGGTTTCTTCTATTTTTATTCCTTTGACTTTTATTGCTGGGGTATATGGGATGAATTTCAATACCGAAAAATCACCCCACAATATGCCGGAATTAAATTGGTATTGGGGCTACCCGCTATGTTTAGGAGTAATGGCGTTAGTGGCAATCAGTTTACTATACTTTTTTTGGCGACGGGGTTGGTTGACTAATTCTGTTAATTTTCAAAAAGATATTCATCGCTAAATTCGATAAAATAGAGACGTTTGATTAAACATCTCTAAGTGATGAATGCAATTAAATAACAGGGGCTGCTGTAAATATAAACCACAGCAACAATGCTAGAACTAAAACACCAATTTTCACAAGCAGATACGTATAAGCATGAGGGATCAGCAAATTTTGGGTTGTCATATTCCACCTCTACTTACTAGTGCTTAACTAGTTATTTAACAAAAGGAGTATTTTTCTCAATACCTTTGGCATTTTTGTTACGAATCAAGGCTTTTTCCAATTTGGTGAAGGTATTATTTATTAACTCCATTTTCTTATGTTCCCATTATCGCTTAAAAATTGGCTAGTACCGCAGGGCAGAATTAAAAATTAATAATTAAAAAGGAGACGATACAGGCTTTTTAAGTATTTTTAATTATGAAAAAACTCAGTACAAATATTTGTGCGTTTGTTTCCTGTCTCCAACGACGGAAGTCACAAAACCTCTACTCTTCTACTTTTATACAGCAGATTTCGCTCTAATGAGATACCAACTTGAATTATGAAACTCTTGTAGTGCAGGCATACTTCGACCCTTCGACAGGCTCAGGGCATCGCAAGCTCAGTACAAGTCTTGCCCGCTATATATGTACCTCATAACACCGGAAAGTGCTGTAAGTAGCAAGTTTTGGGTGAGATTTAGACCCCACCCTCTTGCCAGTTCTTTGTTTCCTCTGTAAGAATGGAATTTCAAATTAAGTAAGTAGACGAAAATAAATCAAAGTAGATTAAGTAATGTAAAAAATCTGGAGATGATTTCGTAGTAAGGGCTTCAGCCCTCAAATGAGGAATAAATTCCTCACTACAAACTTTGAATTATTCAAGCCGTTCTACTTACTGTAATTCAAAACCGAGATTATTCATCAATACAATTAGGAATACCTAAAACTGCACAAGGAAAATTATGACCTAGTGTTTCAATCAGCGGATGATTGATAGATTTGCAGCCTAAAAATAGAATATCAGCAGTTTCTAATTCCACAACCTGATTAAGTTCTTTAACAATGTTACCAAACCGTAAATGAGATTTAAATGAACCCTGCCATTCTTCGGCTAAAGTTTTTGCTTGCCAAAGAATTCTATCTGCTTCCTGGAGATAAGTTCTCGATTCTCTTTCTAACTGCGGTAAAATTGCTGTTCTTTTGGGTTGATTTAATCGGAACGTGACTGGCTTTGATATATTACTTAATTGGCATTCTAATTGAGCTTTATTATCAGCAACATTGAATATATCAACATACTGATAATTGCAGTTTTCTTCTACTACATAAACAGCTTGAACTGTAACTTGCGAGTTAGTTGCTAAACTCGTTTGGTAGGCAATCCAACAGGCAATATCTAGGGCTGTATGACTTTGAGGTGAACCATTATAGCCGACAATTAAGTTAGCTGATTTTGTCTGGGAACCTCTTTTAGCCAATGATTTTTGAGTCTCTGGTAATAGCACCATTTGTTCAATTAAGTCATCACGACCTATCGCACTTTGCAAACGTGCCAACATTGTTTTGATTTTCACAGTTTTAACTTCTCTCCCTTGAAACGATTAACCAACGAGAAGCAGGGATAACAATTTTAGATATTAGATTTATCTTAAATCCAAAATCCGCAATTGATTAAGGAAGCCCCAATCATAACTGGTGTTACAGCCAAAGTTTTGGAGGTTCCTTCCATTGCCGACGGAGTTAGCTGACGGGCTAAGACTGGAAGGTGTCTCTCATAAGATTAGCCCCAAATACTTGGTTCCTCCGCTTCAAATTCAGCTTTCATGAATTTGGATTAGGCTACCCACTAAAAATATAGTAATACTATTGCACTAGGTTTAGATAAAGTCAAGTTTAAGAATATTGAGGATATGCTTGTAGTGAGCAGCTTAATTACTGATTTCCCCTATTTTCTCTAATATTTAATGATTTAAACTACTTCAACTTAGCAAAAATTTAGAAGTCAGAATTTAGCCATAATTCATTGTTAAACTATGTTTAATGGCTATTTACCAAAGTCTAGGAAAAATTAACTTCTGGTTTTATCCCTCTGCTACTGTGTTCATCATACTTATTGGTTGTTACTGTTAAGCTTATGATTAGCTAGTGTTTGTTAACAATGCTAATTTTTGCAGAGTCATTAGCATTTTTTAGCACTTCGTTTACTAATAACTTGATATATGCTGATTTAATTTCGCGTAAAGACGCTAAGAATAATTTTGCATCTTTGTTTGAAATCAATAATCATCAATAACATCAGAACGGTGGGGGAGTTATTGACGCAGTAATTTTTCTTTTTTGAAATTTAAAAAATTGTGCATTTTATGTTTATCTCATTTATGAATTGAATAAAAGAGCAGCTAAGATACCCAACCAATAAGATAATAACCAACGCTTGTGTGTTAGAATCATGCTTGAGATAGCAATTATTAATCTGTCTTAATTTTATAATCCAGTTCCGTTCTATAAAACTTACCCAAAATTACCAAAGTCTAGACACATCTGGACAGCGATAATCTTAGTGTTTATTTCCTGCTTCATCGCGGTCTTAGAATGACTTCCAATCTTGTTTGCCCGCTCCACAAACAATCTCGGTAGAACTTACCGTTTCTGACCGTAGTTCCTCAAAGGAACCGCTACGCTTTCAACTTCGTATTTAACAGAAATAAACCATTTATCAGCCTGTCTAGAAATCACGCAATTATGAGTTACTGTAATCGGTAAAGGTATGGCTAATCGTACCCAGCCAATTGACGGTAATTCAATTCTTTTACCATCGTTTTTAATTAACGGTTTCGCCTTAGTCCCTGACTCTAAATAAAAAGAATCGTGCTGTCCTTTTTTCTTGAATCGGGGTTGTTTCGATGTTTTGGAAAAACACCTATCCCATGCTTGGCGTAAGTCAGTTAACGCCTTTTGTGGGACATTTTTGTTAACTTCGTAATACCAAGCGTGTTCAGATTTAACCTCGGCGACTAACTTTTTATGCAAGTCAATCGCTGATGGTAATTTAAGTTTTTCGCCTTCTTTGCGAGTAGCTAAAATATCTATGATTTGAGCATTTGCCCAGTTGTAAGCGTGTCTAGCGACTCCAGAAGCCTTGCGAAAAGCTGTAATCTGTCGGTTATTTGGAATTAGTGCAGTTTTGAATGATAAAAGCATTGATTCGACCTTCAATGTTGTGCTATGATGTCTAGTATATCAGACATATTAGGATTTGGCAATGCCTCGGATTAAATTTAAACCACAAAATCAGGTAGCGTACGATAAATCACCTTTGCAATTTAAGGTTTTACCTGGAGTCAGGGAAAAAATTAAAGCCGTCCCTGACACAGCAGCAACGGTTGAGGGATTTTGTTGATCAACTTATTGAAGACTTGGACAAACAGTAACATAAGGCTAGTTATGGGTAGAAATTATCAAGCTGTTTCTACCCCTCAAGGGAGGCGTTAGCCATAGTGTGGTGGAGCCATAACCCAACAAATGCGTTGGGTTGCGCTATCGCTTGACAATCAAGACGCTACAAGAAATGGCTAAGGTACTATTATTGAAAATGAACTTGAGACTAATTATCTGCGAAAACTCCATAAGTTGAACTGTAATTAGAATTAAGTGAGTTAAACTCAATGAAATCATCAAGGTTAATCACTTAAAAAGTTACCAAAATCACTATATCTGCATTATATATGTCAACCTCAAATCTTAAAAATGTCGCTTACGCCAAGCTACCTCTATTAGATACCCTTTGGAATCAAGATCAGCAAAGATTACTCATTCAGGGAGAAGTCTTCACAGAAATTCGCTCTCATACTAACTGGGGCGGTGCTGTTACCGCTTGTATGTATGTACCACTAGTTAGATCCCATGTCTGGCAACAAATTACAGATTACCCCCGTTGGGTACAATATTTTCCCGATGTTACTAAAAGCGAAGTTATATCCAGAGGTGATGTCAAGCGTCTGTATCAAGCAGCACAAAAAGCTTTTTTATTTTTTACAGCCCAAGTAGAAATTTATCTGACTGTGGTGGAAGTATTAGGACAGCAAATCCACTTTCAGATGGAAAAAGGCTCATTTACAGATTTTCACGCCAAGTTAGAACTTAAAGATATGGGTAATGGTACTCTGTTAGCTTATACGGTACAAGCCACTCCCAATATTCCCATTCCCTCAATTTTTATTGAACAAGCAATGAATTTGGAGTTACCAGCAAATCTATGTAAAATGCGACAGGTGCTTTGTAATCATCAATAATAGCAATGTCACAGGTAACAACTATTTTGGATTTTTGGTTTGGTCATCCTAATGACCCAAACTACGGGAAAATTCAACCATTTTGGTTTGAAAAACAACCGGATTTCGATGCTAAAGTCCGCGACCTTTTTCTGGAAGATTACCAACAAGCGGTAGCCGGATATTTGCATGATTGGATGAATTCACCAGAAACTTGTCTAGCTTTAATTCTGTTGCTAGATCAATTTCCCCGAAATATGTTTCGTGATACCCCACAAGCCTTTGCAACGGACTGGGAAGCACTGTCATTAGCGCAACACGCCACAAACAAAGGCTATGATAGAAAATTATTGGCTGTGCAACGCTGGTTCATATATTTACCCTTTGAACACAGTGAAGACCCGATTGATCAACGCAAGTGCATTAAGCTATTTCAACAACTTAGTCATGATCCCTATAGTGCAAAAGCGATTGAATCAGCTTTTCGACACAAGGAAATAATTGCCCGATTTGGTCGTTTTCCCCATCGTAACGCCATTTTAGGACGTATTTCTACCCCAGAGGAAGAAGAATTTTTGGAAGAACCTGGTTCTTCATTTTAAGTTGGGGATTGGGTTATTTTCCCCCGCACTCTATGTGGGTTTGAAACTGTTAATTCTCTGTGAGTATGTGTTTCCGTAGCATACAGTAGCCTCCTAGGAAATTTTTCTTTACATATCTATAAGTAAACGTTTTAATTTGTCCAGTCATAAAGCATTAAGTCAGGGGGTTATTTCCACAACTCCCTTTTTTAGTGCGCTGCTTTCTATAAATCGTGCTTAATTTTACTAAAAATCTTTTAATCTACGTCTTTAGATAGATGACATGGGTTTGATAAACTTTTAAAATCACTTGGGTTTTGTGTTATTGAATACACTGGATTGTAGTCTAGTTATTCTAGCTACCATTTTTTGTATTTTTGTATCAAAAATTGACAAACAACCCTATTTTTGTGGTATTTTCACCACAAATAAATGTATTTAAAACCAGTGAGGCCATAACAATGTCTGAAAATTACGGTTTGTTATTAAACGATGACAAAGATCAATCAATCAATCAATCAATCAATCAATCAATCAATCAATCAATCAATCAATCAATCAATCAATCAATCAATCAATCAATCAATTATAACATCAGCATTAGAACTAGCAAAAAATCAGTTATATAGTTTTACAAATAGTTCAGATTTTCAAACTAAAATGCAGTTGGCTTTTGGTGTTGCAGTTGATTCAAATAGGTTTCAAATTGCTTGGAAAAATCAAGATTTCAGTGTAATTCCCAATATTGAAGTTCGTACCGGATCTGAACTTGGTGGAGCAATTGGAGCTTATGCTCAAGCCACTAATACTATCTATTTATCTCAAGATTATCTCAACCAAAATGCAGCCGATATTGAATCTATAACTTCAGTATTATTGGAAGAGATTGGTCATGCTGTAGATGCTAAAATAAATATATTTGATACTCCTGGAGATGAAGGAGCGATTTTTTCAGCCGTTGTTCAAGGAAAGACATTTGAGCCTGAGCAGTTACAACAGTTAAAGGTTGAGAATGATCATACAACTATTACTTTAGATTCTCAAGTATTGCAGGTTGAGCAAGCCAGTATTCCCCTCAGAGAAGGTGGTCAAGAAGGAAGAACTGAAACAATTACATTGGATGGAAAAGGACTTGGATCAGCACAGATTTTCTATGAAATGTATAGCGTTCCTGATCGACTTCAACTTCGTTATGAGGGCAAAGTTATTTTCGATTCAGGGTTCACGTCAGGCAGTAAGACTACGAGATTTAATATTCCCAAAGGAAATTCAGATAAATTAGATGTGGTACTAACTGCTAATCCAAGTATCAATACCACTCGGTGGCAGTATAAGATTGATACTACAACCTGTCCTGTTCCATCACCATTAGAGGTCGTACTTGTAAGTGGTACAGAAGAAGAAAAAGATGGTAAATGTATCCTAAAAGGAACTATCAACATTGGACGAGAAGGATCATCACCAATCCTCAAAGTTGAAGGTACTGTCGAGTACGATGCTACAACAATTAGTATTAATGGAATAGTCTCTTCATTGATTGGTGCTGGTCTTGTAAAAACAATGCCATTATTTAAAAGTCAATTTGATATTGATGTTAAAACTGCTACTGGTTCATTAACGGAAGATGCTAGTTTTACCAATCAGTATACATTGGGTGGAATGGATGTTGATTTTAGCAGTTTGAGTATCAATCCTAATGGATTAGCTCTGGGAGCAAAGTTCAAATTAATTGATGATTTGGGTTTACCTGACTATTTCTTTAGTGGTTCAGATGCACTTTTAATTAGTCAAAATGATGTCAAATTTGGTTCTAGTGTTAAGTTATCTCTACCAAATTTTAAAGATTTTCAGCTTTTTAAGTTTTTGCCTGTTAACGAATTTTCTGATTTTTCCATCGAGTATGTTGCCCCAGAAGACAAAATCAAGATTCAAGGAAAATTAGTAATTGATCCTTTTGCTAAACCAGATGAAAAAACAATTACGGCAGATTTTGCTGGTGATAACTTTATTCAAATTCAAGGTGGAAAAGCAGATGTAAAGGGTTCTCTTGCCGTTAAGGATCAGATTAAACCAGGCAAATGGGGTTTAAGTGAAGTTAAACTGGATATAGACACCCAAAATAAAGATATTGGTGGTAGTGCAAAGATAGTGTTCCCTTTTGGAGCAAAATTTCCACCTAATAATAGTGGGGACTTAACTCTAGGACTTGGTTTTAAATTGCCTCCTGTTGAACTTAATAAAGTATCCATAAAATTAGACAATCTAAATGTTAGAATACCAATCCCAAGTTTTCCTTTTGTTTACTTTCAAAGAGTAGCAGCGAGCGTAGACAATTGGGCTAAATCTGATCCAGATCCTGTTGAATGGAGTGGTGGACTTGGTGCAACACTTGGACCTCAATTTACCATCAGTGGCGATAAATATTCTTTAATTCGTCTTGATGTAGATGCAAAAATCAGTTCAGAACAACTCAGTGCCAATGGAAACACCACTTTTATCAATGATAAAATAGTATCAAAAGATGGAACAGTTACTCTTAATTGGAATAAGAGATTTTACGAAGAAAAAGGCAATTTCTCGCTTTTTGATGGCTTCATTAAGACAAACAGTGGCTTTAGAACTGATTCGAGTCTTAATATTAAGATGAATGGGAGTGCAAGTGTAGGTATACCCAACTTTGTTCCCTTATTTGGTGGTTCACAGCTTGCATCAGGAAACTATTTACTTGACTTCAGTAATGATGGAAATTTATCTAATGACTTTGCAGCAGCGTGGGGTACTTTAAACATTCAAAAATTTGGATTTGAAGTAAATATGCCTGTTGGAGCAAAACTTTACTTTGATGGACATTTTGAACACATGGGAGCTAAAGACTTACCTCCTGTCGGTAGTTGGGCTGTAGCTGCCAATACTCCTTGGATTCTTTTAAGTGCTGCATGGGAAAATGAAATTGGAGCTAACGTACCAGTTCAAATTGAAACTCCTGATGGTCGTCTTCTCAACGAGTCTGAATTTAGTGCAAATAATATTGCCTTTGTTGATGAACTAACTAATTTAAAAACCAAAACAGTCATCATTTTTAATCCCACTGAGGGTATTTGGGATATTGAAGTTCCTGATAAAACAGGATTAGGGAGCATAACATACAATGCTGTTACAAACTCTCAAGCTCCTACTATTGAAATCACTGCACCAGTTACAGACATTACGGATCAGAACGTTACCATTAGTTACAATGCCTTTGATTCCGATTCAAATGCCAAAGTTAGCCTATTTTACGATACTGATAATCAAGGCTTCGATGGCATTTTAATTAAAGATAGTCTTACTGAAACCGATGGTGCTGGTAGTTTTATTTGGAATACAGAAGGTATCACGACTGGAGACTATTACATTTATGGCATGGCAATGGATGAGAATAATCCAATTGCTTTAAGTTATGGAACTGGAAGAGTAAAAGTAACAGAAGCAGCAGACTTATCTGTTACCACAACTGCTAATACCGATTCAGTCAATGTGGGAGATAACCTCACTTACACAATCGCAGTTACTAACAATGGAATCAATAATGCTAAAGGAATAACTCTCACAGATACTTTACCTGATGGAGTAACTTTTGTTTCTGCCAGCATCTCTCCCACTGCTCAATCAGATAGTAGCCTCATTTTTGATTTAGGTAATTTAGAGAAAGGCAAAAGCACTACAGTTAACGTCACTATTACACCTCTAGTAACTGGAACTCTGACTAATACAACCACCGTAACAGCTAAAACCTACGATCCTGATGCGACTAACGATACGACAATTCTAGATACTACTGTCACAACAGCAATACCATTTTCTCCTGATTTGGTACTAACTACAAATGCTAGTGATGCACCAGTAAATTTGGGAGATAAAATTAACTATATCCTCACAGTTACTAATAATGGTGATGGTCAAGCTACAGGTATCAAACTAACCGATAACATTGGCTCATTAGGAGTAAAAGATGTCTTGACTACCTCTAGTCAAGGAACTGCTACGATTGACTCTAACGGTAATGTAACCGCTCAATTAGGCAAACTCAATAAGGGAGGAAAAGCAACAGTTACTATTACCGCTACTTCGATTGTTGCCGATACTCTGATCAATACAGCGTTCGTTACTAGCAATGAAGATGACTTCAATACAACTAATAATTTTTTAATTCAAAGTCAGGCTGTCAATGCAATCACCCCCACATCTGCTGACCTAGAGTTAACCCAGACTATAGACAATCCCAACCCCAAAATTGGTGACGAAGTTAATTTCACCCTCACACTCACAAATAAAGGTGTTGGTATTGCTAGTAGCATCAAAGTCAAAGATATTCTATCCTCTGACCTAGACTTTGTTTCTGCACTTCCCGAACAGGGAATTTATGACAGCCAAACTGGTCTTTGGGATGTAGGGAACATGAGAGACAATCTCACCCGCACATTGAAACTAACTGCTAAGGCGAATAAAGACGTTTCCATTACTAACACAGCAGAAATAATTGCAGTAGCTGAAACTGATCCTGATTCCACACCTAATAACAATAACCCCAATGAAGATGACCAAGCCTCAGTCACCTTAAATGCAGCTTTAGCAACACCCACACTCGCAAAAACTGCTGATGATATCTTCACTATTGCTGGTGGTTCTGGGAACAAACCAAAACTTCAAATTGCCCTTGCAGAATCTAATTCTAATTTGTTGAATGAATTGGGTGTATTTATAGTTGACAATGCTCAAGGCAAAATTAATGGCATTGCTCCGGGAGAAACAGGTTATACCCAATCAGCTTTGAATAAATCAAAAGTGATTTTCTCAACTATTGCTAATATCCCCAATGGATTTGATATCAACAACCTCACAAGCCTAATAGAATTTGAATCTGGCAATAACCTGAGATTCTTATTAGTCAAAAACGGTACAATTGATAGCGTACAGAATGGCATTACCCCAACTTCAGATATACTTTTCTCCGACCTCTCAAGCCAAAAAATTACAGACTTGGGTACTGATGGTTTCTCCTTAGCTTGGAAAGATGGATCTAATAATAATACTGACTTCAAAGATTTGGTAGTCAACATTAAATCCACAAATGACTCTTTACCCTTGGGGACAAATCTGCAAGGAAAGCAACAAGGAGAAGTCCTTGATTTACGCGGGATAACCAACAATGTAAAAGCTAATTTTACCGTTAATAGAGAAGCAGCTTTTAACAACTTTGTCGGCTTTTATAAAGTAGCAGATGAAAATGGTGGAATTGATATTGATGACAATGGTGCTGTTGATTTCCGTCCCGGTGACTCAGGTTATGCTCAAGCGGCTATAAAGAGTCGTGTGGCGGGAATTGATCTCAGAGTTGATAACCAAGGAACCGCGACTTTTACAGATAAAACATTGACAGGAGGAAGTATTTTTGCACCGTTTATTCTTACTAATGGTCGGACAGTAGATCAAGTTCTGAATGGACAAGTTGACCAAGCTTACTTTGCCTATTTAGGAGCTAATAGTGATAAGGTAGATCACATTCGTTTGTTAGGAAATAACGTCTTTGGTTTTGAAGATTTAGCAGGTGGGGGAGATAAGGATTACAATGATATTATTGTCAAAGTAAATTTGACTGTCGTTTAGCGGGTAGGGGTTTAGTACTGCTTAATGGTGTCAACTTAACGTAAAACCCATATCCCGACTGGGAATGAATTCCCAGTCTAATAGCAAAAGTCATCTAAAGATGACTAAATAACCCAAAAATTTTTGAGTAAACTTTAGTTTACTTTGGCTATTAGCCCGGAAATTCATTTCTGGGCGGGTGTGGAAGCAAACAGATAAGCCATTTTTAACTTAAGTTGACACCTATTAGCACTGCTAAACCCCTACGCTTGTACTACAGGTTGGGATATTTTCTTCATTAGAAGTTTCTGTCTGAATTGTGGTCTATTTAATCTATCTGCTATTTTTTTCTCTAACTAAATTAAACAATTAAATATTGATAATATCTTCATATATTTCTGCCATTTCTAGAATCAACCCAACGGAATCTAAATGTAATTTATCATCACGATTAATCAAAATTTGTATAGTCCAATTTCCTTTTTCATCTTGACGATAAACTTCTACCTTGATTTCATTTTGAGAAATTAAAACATATTCTTTTAAACTTGCTAAACTGCGGTAATTAACCAGTTTTTCCCGTCTATCTATAGTTTCTGTACTTGGTGATAGCACTTCGATAATTAAACAAGGATAATTTAAAAAATAACGGTCTTGATCTTCAGTGTCGCAACTAACGATCGCATCAGGATAGTAAAATATAGTTTTATTGTCATTGGCTAAATTTATTTTCACTTTCATGTCTGACATGAAAACATTACAGGAACTACCCCGTAACCCAGAACGTAAAAGCGAGTAAACATTTCCAGATATTATATTATGTTCTTTACTACCTCCAGCCATAGCAAAGACTTCACCAGCAAAATATTCATGACGAATATCGCTAGATTGTTCTAATTCTAGATATTCTTCGACAGTGAAAAAGTAAAGAGGAGATTGCATAATTTTTCCTTTTTTAATAATTCTGAAATTATTGTCAAGTCTTTTACCAATTTAGCTAAAGTGCGTTAAAATCCACTCTGGTTAAGAGGATGTTTGAAAAGTTTTGAATGTATAGACTGACCCCTCTCCAAACCTCTCCCCTGCAAGGGGAGAGGCTTTAAAACTCCCATTCCCTTGCAGGGAAGGGGGGTAGGGGGGTTAGGTTTTTGGAGATTACGGGTTTGATATAATACTTTTCAAACAACCTCTAACTCAAAATCAAAAATCATCCTATTTATTTTATGCCAAAGTAGTCGGTTTTAACCGACTTTAGCTTTTAGACAGGGAATTTATTCCCTGGCTTGAAGGGACTCTCAAATCTAACCTGTAAACACTTCTGCGGGTAAGCGATTAAAGGCAAGACGCTCATTTTGGACATCTACAAAAATGGTGTCACCGTCGCTGAAATCACCGCGTAAAATGGCTTTGGCTATTTGGGTTTCTAGTTCCCGCTGAATAGCTCTTTTTAATGGTCTTGCCCCAAAAACGGGATCATACCCGACTTCAGCTAAAAAGTCAAGGGCAGAACTAGATAATTTCAAAGATATTTTCCGGTCAGTTAATCTTTGTTTTAACCTATCTACTTGTAACTGAACAATATTCCGCAATTCGGATTTTTGTAAACTGTGGAAAATAATTAATTCATCCAGACGGTTTAAGAACTCTGGACGGAAACTACTTCGCATTGCTTCCATGACGCGATTACGCATTTCATCGTAACGACTATCATCTCCAGATATATCTAGGATATATTGAGAACCGATGTTACTGGTCATGATGATAATACTATTTTTAAAGTCTACTGTGCGACCTTGGGCATCTGTCACCCTACCATCATCAAGGATTTGCAGGAAAATATTAAATACGTCGGGGTGGGCTTTTTCGATTTCGTCGAATAAAATCACCGCGTAGGGACGACGACGAATAGCTTCGGTTAGTTGTCCTCCTTCTTCATAACCCACATATCCAGGAGGCGCACCGATTAGTCGGGAAACGTTGTGCTTGTCCATATATTCGGACATATCAATCCGCACCAAAGCTTCCTCTGTATCAAACATATAAGCAGCTAGGGCTTTCGCTAGTTCGGTTTTACCGACACCAGTTGGACCGAGAAAGACAAAACTCGCAATGGGACGGTTTGGGTCAGAAAGTCCAGCGCGAGAACGTTGAATGGCATCTGCGACAGCAGTAACGGCTTCATGTTGACCGACAACCCGGTGATGTAATTCATCTTCTAAATGCAGGAGTTTTTCTTTTTCTGATTCGACTAATTTATTCAGGGGAATGCCTGTCCATTTAGAAATGATTTCGGCAATATCGGCTTCTGTAACTTCTTCGCGTAATAGTGATTTTCCGGTTTTTTGAGTTTGGGAAAGTTCAGTTTCTACGGCTTGTAATTGCCGATGTAAGTCTGTTAATTTGCCATATTTTAATTCCGCAGCCCTGTTAAGATCGTAGTCTCTTTCGGTTTGTTGAATTTCTAAATTAACTCGGTCAATTTCTTCTTTAATTGATTGAATTTTGGTGATAATCCCTTTTTCAGATTGCCATTGTGTGCTAAGGGTTCTTTGATCTTCTTTGAGGTCAGCGAGTTCTTTTTCTAATCTTTCTAAACGTTCACGGGAAGCAGGATCACTTTCTTTTTGTAAAGAGAGTTTTTCCATTTCTAATTGCAGGATTTTCCGATCTATTTCGTCCAGTTCTTCGGGTTTGGAGGTAATCTCCATCTTGAGTCTAGCAGCGGCTTCATCTACTAAATCAATGGCTTTATCGGGCAGAAAGCGATCGCTAATATAACGATTAGAGAGAGTGGCCGCAGCGACGAGAGAACTATCAGAAATTCTCACACCGTGATGGACTTCATAACGTTCTTTCAAACCGCGTAAAATGGAAATTGTATCTTGAACGTTGGGCTGATCTACATAAACTTGTTGAAAGCGTCTTTCTAAAGCGGCATCTTTTTCCAAATATTTACGGTATTCATCCAAAGTTGTCGCCCCAATGCAGCGTAATTCACCTCGTGCTAACATTGGTTTTAACAAATTTCCCGCATCCATAGCCCCTTGACTTGCACCTGCACCGACAACGGTATGAATTTCATCAATAAACAATACAATATTCCCACCAGATTCGGTGACTTCTTTTAATACGGCTTTGAGACGTTCTTCAAATTCACCTCGGAATTTTGCTCCCGCAATTAAAGCCCCCATATCTAAACTGATGAGTTTACGATCTTTGAGAGATTGGGGAACATCACCAGCAACTATCCGTTGTGCCAAACCTTCCGCAATTGCCGTTTTCCCTACGCCAGGTTCACCAATTAAAACCGGGTTATTTTTGGTTCTGCGGGAGAGAATTTGTACTGTCCGTCTAATTTCATCATCACGACCGATTACGGGGTCTAATTGACCTTTGCGAGCGGCTTCTGTGAGATCACGTCCATACTTCTCCAGTGATTGATATTTACCTTCTGGATTTTGGTCAGTCACTTTTTGTTTCCCCCGAATTTCTTTAATAATATTTTTGAGTTTGGTTTCATCTAAACCGAATTCTTGCAGTAAACTCTTGCCAAACCGATCATCTTTGGCGTAAGCTAACAGCAAATGTTCAATAGAAATAAATTCGTCTTTAAATTCTTGACGATATTTTTCTGCCCGATCTAATAATGTATCTAAGCTGCGTCCTAAATAAACAGAAGCACTAGTCCCCGATACTTTGGGTTGACGTTGGATAAATTGCTCGGTGCGATCTCGAACTTTTTGCAAATTTGTGCCAGCCTTAGTGAAAATCGCGCTGGCCAGTCCTTCCTGTTCCAGCAACCCTTTCATCAGATGTTCACTTTCTAGCTGCTGTTGCTGATACTGTTTAGCGACATCGGGCGTATGAGCGATCGCTTCCCAGGCTTTTTCTGTAAATTGATCAGGGTTGGTCGGCTGCATAAACTTTTAGAATAACAAACTACTGTCTAATACGATCATTGTAAAAATATCTGGGCTAATAGCTAGATCGGTCTTCACGTCTTTAATATGTAGTATTATTGCCCAATCTCAGATAACTGTTGCTGTATTCCGTTCTATAAAACTTACTGTGACTTACATCTTCTGGGCGACAGGCTTTAATTTAAAATTAATGTCAAACATGAATAAGTAGCCAAAACCGTATATTTATTTAAATACAATAATTAATATCTAATCTAAATTTTACGTAAATACTTAGTAGGGGTTTAGCATTGTGCTAAACTCCCACACTCGATGCTTAATTATTGATTTTTTGGATGTAGTCTGATCTCTAGCGGAAATATTTAAAGTTTTTCGGACCTGTATAACCAGTGATCTTTCCTAATTCCTCTAGAGTCTGCACTCCGCTATAGATTTTACCATTAATAACCCAACTTGGGAAACCTTCGATTTTTGCAGCTTTACATAATTCTGGTTTACCTTTGGGACTATCACCAGCACATTCTACTGTAGAACTTTCACTAATGATTGTATAAGCTTCTTTGCCAAAAAGTAGCTTCTGTTCGTGACAGTGTGGACACCAATAAGCTACATATTCCTTAGCACCAACTTTAACAAGATGTTGAGCTAAAGCAATCTCCGCTTCACCAGATTTAGTGGTAATTTCCCAGCCAAATTGAGGATTTGGTTGTTCTTTAGGAGTAAAGGTAATTGCTGTGGGTTTACCATCAGTTGATTCAGTAATATTACCTGATGGGCTGACTTGAGAATAAACTCCTAAAGTCCCAATTAGCGTTACCATTGCCACAATCAAAGCCGTAAATAAAAGTTGTCCAATATCTTCCCAATCCTTACCTGTAACAGTTAACACTAACATGGTTAATGCAAATAAGGCAGAGGCAATACAGTAAGGACAAATAGCTTTGAGTTGAAATGCCAGGACATACATTAAGTATCCACTAAAAACTGACATAGCGATCGCTCCCACAAACAGCAACCACCAAGTCAAATTTTCCAGTTGTTTCTGACTTTTGTGATTTTCCCCTGTGTTCAAGGCTAAGGGAGCTAAAGCGAATATAAACATCCCAATGTATGCCAACAAACCAAACAAAGGTAATGGTTGACCTAAAAACGTAGCCCAAGGACTAGAAAGGACATCCACACAACCCTTAACATTTTCTGCTGTAGTACAAACCGGAGTGCTGCCGGTCAGCTTTTCAAAAGTGAGATAACCTGTATTCAGGATACCAAATCCAGCGATGGTTGCGATCGCCGGACGTGACCATTTATGAATCCAAGGGGTAGAACGACGACGAATCATAATATTGGTGATTGGGGACTGGGGACTGGGGACTGGGGACTGGGGAAGAGAGTCTAAAGATCCTCATAATCATCTAAATCAAGCAAATCAAAAGAATCATAGTTTAGACAATTTCTAATCAAGCAAATCAAAAGAATCATAGTTTAGACAATAGAGGTCTGCGGGCAGCTTCGACAAATTGACTGACGCGATTCGGATCTATCGGTTGCTGAATTTGACCATAACGTTTCAGAGAACTAGAAACAATCACCCCGTCTGCTGCTTGTAGTAACGTCCCCACATTTTCCCAACTTGCACCACTACCAATAAAAACAGGAGTACCAGCAGCAGCATTACTAGCCAGTTCCAAATCCTCTTGGTCAGGAGGACTACCCGTAGCCCAACCAGATAAAATTACCGCATCAGCCAAACCTCGTTCAATAGTATCCTTAACAGCAACAGTGAGATGAGGAGAACTTAAAGGACGAGCGTGTTTTACCAAAACATCAGCAAAAATTTTCACATCAGATCCTAATTCTCGCCGATATCGCAGTAATTGATGAGCTTCCCCCTCAATTAATCCTTGGTCAGTTGCCATCACACCCGTGAGAACATTAATTCTGACAAACTGGGCATTAACGCAACTAGCAATAGCGATCGCACTCCTGCCATCATTACGTAACACATTTAACCCTATAGGCACAGTGACTAAATTTTGGATGCGTTGAACAACCACAGTCATCGCACTGACAACGGCTGGATCAACTTGATTTTTGGTAAAAGGGGCATCGAAAAAATTCTCAACGATTATCCCATTTACCCCTCCACTAGCAAGGGCTGTGGCTTCTTGTTCGGCACGGTCAATCACTGCTTTGAGACTACCTCCCCAACGGGCTGAAGTCGGAAGAGGTAGCAGATGTACTACGCCAATAATTGGTGTTCGGGTTTTAAATAACTGATGTAAATCCACGGCTTTAATTTATTTTTGACATACTCACCGACCTGAAGGTGCGGTGATTCTTGACACTTCGCCAGAACCCGCCACAAGTGGTCTTATCGTCCCTCCATGTCCGTTTAAAGTCTCCCAATGCCCTATGGCGACTATGACCAAATTTTAACATAAAGCCGTCCTGGAAGGACGGGGCTTGTGTCCCGTCTTTTCGGTCACAGTCTGGAGTCGTTGCCTATCCGTTCTATAAAACTTACCCAAAATTACCAAAGTCTAGACACATCTGGACAGCGATAACCTTAGTGTTTACTTCCTGCTTCATCGCGGTCTTAGAATGGCTTCTAAGAGGTTTTTCCGCTCCACAGGCAATCTCGGTAGAACTTACCGTTTCTGACCGTAGTTCCTCAAAGGAACCGCTACGCTACAGGGATAAAAATATCCACAAACCATCGGTCAATATTACGCGCTGCATTTAAGTCCCTGTCAGCTTTATAGTCACAATCAGGACAAATATAAACGCGGTTTTTTAATGGCATTTTATGACGATGATTACCGCAATTAGAGCATATTTGCGAACTAGGAAAGAACCTATCCACAAGGATTAGTTCACTCCCGAATTTCTCAGTTTTGTACTCTAATTGCCTTTTAAATTCATACATCCCACAATCTGCAATTGCACCTGCTAATTTGTGGTTCTTCAAAAATGCCTTAACGTGCAAATCTTCTATCTTAATTATGCTGTGGTTTTTAGCTAGATAGTAGGTTAATTTGTGAATAGAATCCTTGCGAATATTAGAAACTTTGGCGTGTAATTTAGCTAATTTTCTCACAGCTTTTTTACGGTTATTAGACCCCTTTAGTTTTCTGCTAACGCTACGCTGTAAACGTTTCATGCGTTTACTCTTTGGCGGTAGGCTTTAGGATTCTCGAATACTTCACCATTACTACAAACTGCTAACTCCTTAATTCCTATGTCAACGCCAATGGTCGGTCTGTCTGCAAGTATAGGAGGTTTTTCAACTTCGTATTTAACAGAAATAAACCATTTATCAGCCTGTCTAGAAATCACGCAATTATGAGTTACTGTAATCGGTAAAGGTTCTGCTAAACGTACCCAGCCAATTGACGGTAATTTAATTCTTTTACTATCATTTTTAATTGCTGGTTTCGCCTTAGTTCCTGACTCCAAATAGAAAGAATCACGTTGACCTTTCTTCTTGAATCGGGGTTGTTTCGATGTCTTCCTAAAACACCTATCCCATGCTTGGCGTAAATCAGCTAACGCCTTCTGAGGAACATTTTTATTAACTTCGTAATACCAAATATGCTCAGATTTTACCTCAGCAATTAATCGCTTATGCAAGTCTATTGCTGAGGGTAATTTAAGTTTTTCGCCTTCTTTTTGAGCAGCTAAAATATCCTTGATTTGAGCATTTGCCCAGTTGTAAGCGTGTCTAGCGACTCCAGAAGCTTTGCGAAAAGCTGTAATCTGTCGGTTATTTGGAATTAGTGCAGTTTTGAATGATAAAAGCATTGACTCGACCTTTCAATGTTGTACTATAGTTAGTATACCAACTTACAAGGTTAAAGTCAATGCCATTTGAGAAAAATAATAAAATTGGTGCTAAGAAAATCCTCAAAGCTGAGTTAGACGCTCAACCAATTTGTTTTAAAGGTCGGAAAGGACAGAGGGTAAAAATTAAAACCGTCCCTAACACAGCAACAACGGTTAAGGGAATTTGTTGATCAATTAATTGAAGACTTGGACAAACAGTAATATATGGATAGTTATGGGTAGAAATTATCAAACTGTTTCTACCCCCACCCTCCAGACGAGGGGGTAACAAAATGGCATCAATAAATAGACAGCGAGAATCAAACAAAAAAATGTAGATTCCCTGGGCATTGCCGCCGGATGTCTTCTTGTACTAAGATAAATTGCTTTGGGGAACACCGAAACAGATCAGAAATAGTAATTTCACCAATTATCTATTTTCTTGTCTAAACTAGATATAGCAGGTGGCAGTAAAAATTTCACGAATTTGGAGCGTAGATCCTCACCAGTTTTCTTATGGTCAGGTTATTGCCTCCTCCTCAAGATGGAAATTAAATTTCCACCTTCCATAAGATATGTTAAGATAGAATATGATAACAAGAGGAGTTTGCCACTCACAAGATGTAAGGCAGCTTCCCGGCATTTAATTGCAAATGTCCGAGTAGCATTACTGCTTGATAGGCGTAGTCGCCAGTGCGATTTCCCCAGTTGGGTAGCGGCTTCTCACAACAGACCTCTTGGTCGGCTTCCCAACGGGTAAATTAACAACGCCCACGCTACGGTAATGCAAAATACCATTAAGCGAATTGTTAAAAATATTATGAGTGTCAGACTTACCCAAAGACACTTAAGATTACCCTGGGAAACAAATTAGTAGAAGTATCATGGACTAGCCTCTATCAACATGATAGATGAAGGCTGTAATTTGGCTTTTACTAGTTAAAGTTGCTAGTTATATAGGTTAAATCTGGTAATTAGTAGCGGGTAGTTGGGTGGAAATTATAGCAAAATTCACCGAGTGAGTTATTAGGTAGGGCTTTGGCACTGCTAAACCCGTATTGATTAGTTTACTTGTGATCTGCTGTATTTATTCCCGACACAATGCTTAAATGTTAATTAACAAGGAAAAACGGAAGACTTATTGAAAATATGGGTGAAAAGCCAACGATTGCCATTTCTCACCTGGGCTGCGAGAAAAATCGAATTGATACAGAACATATGCTAGGGCTGCTAGTAAATGCAGGCTATGGTGTAGATAGTAACGAAGAATTAGCAGATTACGTAATTGTCAATACCTGTAGTTTTATCGAAGCGGCTCGACAAGAATCAGTAAAAACCCTAGTAGAACTAGCGGAAGCCAAGAAAAAAATCGTGATTACTGGCTGCATGGCGCAACACTTTCAAGAACAATTATTGGAAGAATTGCCAGAAGCAGTAGCGGTAGTAGGGACAGGTGATTATCACAAAATTGTGGATGTGATCGAGCGAGCAGAGCGGGGAGAGCGAGTTAAAGAAATTACTGCTGAACCCACTTATATAGCCGACGAAACCACACCCCGTTATCGGACAACCACCGAAGGAGTAGCTTACCTGCGAGTGGCAGAAGGCTGTGATTATCGGTGTGCATTTTGCATTATTCCCCATTTACGAGGAAATCAGCGATCGCGTACCATTGAATCAATAGTTGCCGAAGCCCAACAACTGGCAAGTCAAGGTGTCAAAGAAATAATTCTCATTTCCCAAATCACCACCAATTACGGCTTAGATATTTACGGGAAACCCAAATTAGCCGAATTGCTGCGGGCATTAGGCAAAGTAGATATACCTTGGATTAGGATGCACTACGCCTATCCCACCGGATTAACAGCGGATGTGATTGCGGCTATTCAAGAAACTGCCAACGTTTTGCCATATTTGGACTTGCCACTGCAACATTCCCATCCAGAAATTCTCCGGGCTATGAATCGTCCCTGGCAAGGACAGATCAATGATGGGATTATGGAACGGCTGAAAATTGCCCTACCATCAGCAGTGTTCAGAACCACATTTATAGTTGGTTTTCCTGGAGAAACTCAAGAGCATTTTCAACATTTATTAGAGTTTACCCAAGGACATAAATTTGATCATGTTGGTGTTTTTACTTTCTCACCAGAAGAAGGAACTCCTGCCTACAATCTACCCAATCAAATTCCAGCGGCAGTGATGACGGAACGCCGTAATCGCCTAATGGAATTACAACAGCCAATTTCTTTCCAGAAAAATCAACAGGAAGTCGGCAAGATAGTTGATGTCCTGATTGAACAGGAAAATCCCCAAGGTGGAGAATTAATCGGTCGTTCCGGCAGATTTTCTCCCGAAGTTGATGGTCAAGTCTATGTTAAAGGAGAGGCTAGGCTAGGAACCATCGTCAAAGTAGCAATTCAAAGTGCCGATGCCTATGACCTCTATGGTCAAGTTATCAATAGTGATAGATTATCTTCCCATCTGCTATCTGCTGTTGTATAAGACTTAATTTACAAATAAGTATCGGTTTACCAGTCCCAAATTTACAATCAAATCTAGGAGCGTTAATGAATTTATCATTTCAAGAATTAGGCATTTCCCCAGAACGGGCTACATTGTTAGAAGGCATGGGTTTTACTGAACCTACAAATATTCAAACCCAAGCAATTCCTCAACTATTAAATGGTCGGGATGTAGTTGGTCAATCGCAAACAGGAACAGGTAAAACCGCGGCTTTTTCTCTACCAATTTTAGAGCGGTTAGATGAGAACCTCAAAGCTGTACAAGCAATAGTTTTAACCCCAACTCGTGAATTAGCAATTCAAGTTCATGCGGCTGTTTCCCAATTTATTGGTAACAGTTACTTGAAAGCAGCGGCTATTTATGGTGGTCAATCAATTGACCGTCAAATTATGCAACTCAGACGTGGGGCGCAAATCGTTGTCGGGACACCAGGACGGGTTATAGACTTACTAGATCGTGGTAACTTGAAGCTAGATCAAGTCAAATGGTTTGTCTTAGATGAAGCTGATGAAATGTTAAGCATGGGCTTCATTGACGATGTGGAAAGAATTCTTTCCCAAGCGCCTAATGAACGCCAAACAGCATTATTTTCCGCGACAATGCCACCATCAATTCGGATGTTGGTAAATAAATTTTTGAACTCACCGGTGACTGTCACCGTTGAACAACCCAAAGCCGCACCGAATAAAATCAATCAAGTGGCTTACATGATTCCTCGTCATTGGACAAAAGCTAAAGCTTTACAACCAATTCTGGAAATGGAAGATCCAGAAACAGCTTTAATCTTTGTTCGCACCCGGCGTACAGCGGCAGAACTAACCAGTCAATTGCAATCTGCTGGTCATAGTGTGGATGAATATCATGGTGATTTGTCTCAACAAGCGCGGGAACGCCTATTAATCCGTTTCCGTAACCGTCAAGTGCGTTGGGTTGTCGCTACTGATATTGCAGCGCGTGGGTTGGACGTTGACCAACTTTCTCATGTAATCAACTTTGATTTACCTGATAGCGTAGAAACCTATGTTCACCGCATTGGTCGGACTGGTCGGGCTGGAAAAGAAGGAACGGCAATTTCTTTAGTACAATCTTTTGAACGCCGCAAACAACAGGCATTTGAACGCCATAACCGTCAAACTTGGCAAATTCTCTCTATTCCTACCAAGGCGCAGCTTGAAGCCCAACATATCCAGAAGTTAAGAGGACAAGTGGCAGAAGCTTTAACTGGGGAACGGTTAGCTTCCTTCTTGCCGATTATCAGCGAAATGATTGAGGAATATGATGCTCATGCGATCGCTGCGGCTGCTTTACAAATCGCTTACGATCAAACCCGTCCTGCTTGGTTAATATCAGGAGTAGACCTGCCCGTAGACGAAAGCCCAACTCCCAAACCCAGAATTAACAAACGTGGGGATGGTGGAGAACGGGAACGTAGTTCTGGTGGTGGTCGCGGTGGACGTTCCTCTTGGTCAAAAGAAGGTAGAGGTAACGATGAAAGACGTAGTAGCGGTGGCAGTGGCGGTAGTGTTAAACCAAAGTTAAAAATAGCCTACAATGAACCCTCTTCTACTCCTAGCAATCACAAGTTAGGTTTACCTACGGGTAGAGAATAGATGGGATTTGTGATGAGTGCATCACCATGACAACCTGTTAATACGTTGATTTTATAGCCACTTTCACCTACAGGTTGAAACCTGCGGGCTTGAAGGTGGCTTTAAATTTCTGTTATGTGTTGAGAATTGTCGGGGTTTAGCATTATCATCCCCATTCCCACATCAAGAATTGATTTATTTAACCCAGCTTTTTGTTTTTTACGTTTACCCTTCGACAAGCTCAGGGCATCGCCTTTTTTAGCTTTGGCACTCATGTTTTAGTTTGTAGTACCAAGTGATATTAATGGATCTTTACCCATAGAACTAAGCCAAACATCTATCAATCAAATTAATGCAATTCCTAAAGAAAATTTGAGTGATTTTGGTGTGTAGTAGCGAACTATATTCGCCATAAACTTTTCAAATATCCTCTCAAAGCAATATTTTGGAAATGAACACTATTAAAATTTTTATAGGCTGTTTGGGTTTGTGGCTATTCTTAGATATAGCTGCTCATTTGGGTGCGGAAATTTTTTGGTTTCAGGAAGTTGGTTATCTAGAAGTATTTCTACAAAGATTGTTAACTCAGGGGAGTTTATGGTTATTTATTGTGAGTTTGAGTGCCATTTACTTGTTAGGAAATCTCACTTTAGCCCAGAGGTTAAAATATCCCCCTTTTCCTAATTCTAGTCCGATACAGGAAATAAAAATTAGTCGCAAATTAACCACTTTTCTTAGTCCTCAGTATCCCACAAATAATCAATCTCCTCAATGGCATAATTATACCAATAAAATTAAATTGCGATGGCTTTTACCTCTAATCCTAGGATTAATTTTTTTGATGTGTTTAGTGTTAGCACAATATGGAGAAATTGCCCTCTCTTATTGGCCAGGGAAAGTTAATCAATCCAGTTTATCAGTGCCACTGCTATTGCGAGTAGATATAATTTTGCAGTTGGGAAAACAGATAATTTCTCAACCTTTGTATTTAGGATTATTTGGGGGATTTTCCATGGCTATATTAATTTATAGCAAATTCTTCCTCAGAGCGATCGCTATTATTTTTAGTCTCAGTTTTGGCTGGATACTGTCTCAATATTGGTCAAAAATTCTTTTATCTTTTCATCCTATTTCCTTTAATCATTCTGAACCATTATTTGGCAAAGATATCAGTTTTTATATTTTCCATCTCCCGATCTGGGAACTCTTAGGATTTTGGTTAATAGGATTATCTCTATATGGTTTTATTAGCGTTATTCTCACCTATTTATTATCAGCTAATAGCTTCAGAGAAGCTATTTTTCCAGGATTTTCTTCTCCACAAATGCGCCATTTATTTGGCTTATCTGGCTGTTTAATGTTAGTAGTATCTTTAAATTATTGGCTGAGTCGTTATCAACTGCTTTACTCGGTTCGTGGAGTGAGTTATGGAGCTAGTTATACTGATGTTAAAGCCCAATTACCAGCAGATACAATATTATATATTTTATCGGTAGCTATAGCCTTATATTTATTGTGGTTAACTGTATTTTGGCAAAAAAAATCCTCACATCATCGCTGGGCAATTTATACATTAGGTATGTATATAACTTTTATATTAATCGGTAATTTTATTTTACCTATGGCTGTACAAAGTTTTATTGTTGAGCCAAATGAATTACAAAAAGAACAACCTTATATAATGCGAAATATTGACATGACTCGTCAAGCATTTAATTTAGATGTCATTGATTCTCAAATATTTAACCCCACAGGAAAACTCACAGAAGCAGATATTAAAGCTAATGAATTAACAATTAAAAATATTCGGCTTTGGGATCAAGAACCATTATTAAAAACCAATCGTCAATTACAACAAATTCGTCCTTATTATCAATTCCCTGATGCTGATATTGATAGATATTTAATTAAGAATAACGGGAATCAAGAAAAACAACAGGTACTAATTGCAGCGAGAGAATTAAATTATCCAGATGTTCCTCTCCCCGCACAAACATGGGTAAACCAAAATATGATTTATACTCATGGTTATGGCTTCACTATGAGTCCAGTTAATACCGTTGCTGCTGCTGGATTACCAGAATATTTTGTCAAAGATATTAGCCAAAATGGTAGCGTCTTAAATACTTCTAATGCCAATATTCGTGCCAGTATTCCCATCGGACAACCCCGAATTTATTATGGAGAAATTAGTAATACTCATGTTATGACTGGGACAAAAGTTAAAGAATTAGATTATCCCAGTGGCAGCGATAATGTTTATAATACTTATGATGGATTAGGTGGTATTCATATCAACTCTCTATGGAAAAGATGGCTATTTTCTATATATTTAAAAGATTGGAAAATGGTATTTACCAGAGATTTTTTGCCAGAAACTAAAGTATTATTACGACGAAATATTAACCAACGAATTCAAACTATTGCCCCTTTTTTAAAATTCGATAGTGATCCTTATTTAGTTGCAGTAGATGCCCATATAGATGGTAAAAATCAACAATTTCCTGGCCAAGAAAATTATCTTTATTGGATAGTTGATGCTTACACCACAAGCGATCGCTATCCTTACTCAGATACAGGTAAAAATAGTATTAACTATATCCGTAATTCCGTCAAAGTCGTAATTGATGCTAACAACGGTACAGTCAGATTTTACATTGCCGATGCTGCCGATCCATTGATTACAGCTTGGTCAAAAATATTTCCCAAAATGTTTCAACCACTGAGGAATTTACCAGTCAATCTCCGCAGTCATCTCCGTTATCCAGTAGATTATTTCAAAATTCAATCTGAACGCTTAATGATCTACCACATGACAGATCCTCAAGTATTTTATAATAGAGAAGATCAATGGCAAATTCCTAATGAAATCTATGACAACGAAAGCCGTAAAGTTGAACCCTACTATTTAATAACCAGTCTCCCCAACGTCTCCTTTGAAGAATTCATCCTCTTACTTCCCTACACACCCAAACAACGCACCAATTTAATCGCTTGGTTAGCAGCACGTTCTGATGGCGAAAATTATGGCAAATTACTATTATATAACTTTCCTAAAGAACGCTTAATTTATGGACAAGAACAAATTGAAGCCAGAATAAATCAAGATCCAGTTATTTCTCAACAAATTTCTCTGTGGAATCGTCAAGGTTCAAGAGTAATTCAAGGTAATCTGTTAATAGTTCCCATTGAGCAATCGTTACTATATGTTGAACCAATTTATTTAGAAGCCACACAAAATAGTTTACCAACATTAGTAAGAGTAGTTGTAGCCTATGAAAATCGCATCATCATGGCACCCACCTTAGAACAAGCACTACAAGGAATCTTTCAACCAGAAATTGCACCACCAACAACTATCATTCGTCCCCTGTAGGGGCAATGCCCCCGTGCTTGCCCCAAAACCCTACCAGAACAACCACAGGGGGGTTGCCCCTACGATGCAATTAATGTATCACTGTTCTAGAAATTCAAAAATTTAAAAACCTATTACTAACTGTATTTTTAATATCCACCTACTACTTCAGGTATATATTCACATAATAAAAAACAAAACTATTGACAGAGATAACTAATCTTTACTTTTGCTAAACCTATAATCAGAAGCTATATACAGCTTTACCTAAACAAATCCTAGACTTAAATTAAAAGTTTGAAAATCCAACATCAGTCACAATTCAAACAGACTTTATATTGAGGGGTTTGCCACTTGGTTCTGTCACACTTGTTAATTAAGAACCATTATAGATTATTAAGGAAAATAAGATGTATATAGAGCAGGTATTGGGAAATACACTCATGGCCGACAATACCAATTTGTCCATTGCTCAAAGTGCAGTTCAACAAGAAAAAGTCCAAGTCCAATATCACAACATCCAAATACCAGATTTAGCACTATCTTTAGCTCCTCTGGGATTTATTTTTGTTTGGGCTATATTTCTCCTACTTTTTCATAAAATCCGCACCAATACAGATGATCGGGTATGCGTGAAAAGTAAAATTCTACAAAAAGTTCCCTGTAAAAAATGTCAATTTTTTGCCAATAACCATTATTTAAAATGTGCTGTCAAACCTGATTCTGTTCTTACAGAAGCAGCCATAGACTGTTCTGAATACGTGCCTAAAAAAGTTAGCTTTTCCCATAAAAATTTATTTCGCTAAAAAGCGTCTGTTTGGTCGTTCCTTTATTTCCCATGCCAAAAATCATTGATGCACCGACATCAAATGTATATCCTTGGCTTTGAAAATAACCGGCACTACCACCGGGAATAAGATAACTTTCAAAAACTATAACTTTTGCACCTTTGGCTGCTAATTGGGTCGCTGTCACTAAACCACCAATACCAGAACCAATAACAATGACATCAAATAATTCAGAATTCAGAATTCATAATTTGTAATTTAATCCAAAAAAGAGGGAAAAGTCTGCTGCTGCTGACTAATCCCGCCTGCTGATTCTTGAATGCTTTGTTATACAGCGATCGCTTAACAATTATTTATCTTTCGCGATCGCCCCCAAAATCAAAACCAAAATATCACAATATTGTCCGATCTAATGCTTTTTTATACAGCGTTAGCTTGCGTTGCGGAGCAAATCGCATCAAAATTCATCTCCTGAAGGCGATTCCTAGGTCGCGCTTCGCTATCGCGATACCAGTCAAATCAAAATTTTTTATATTTGGGTTAGTATTATATAAAGAAATCACTCAGTTAGTCATATAAACGAATCGCTTTGTCTAAAAATTAAAAGGACTTGAATAATATGAGAGCATAAATAAACGGAGTAATCTGTAGTTTATGTGAACCAAACCACCCTGAGCGTAGTCGAAGGGTAAACGTTATCTAGGTCATAACACCTTGGGATTCGCTAGTCCCCTGCCATGTTGCTACTTATTAAACAATCCGCAAGGATAGTGTATTTAGCATAACAAGCTCAGATAACAAGGTTGAAGCAAACATTACCCTGGAAAGGTGAAATTTAAATGTCTAATTTTGTTCTAGTTCTTGATACCAACAAAAAACCACTTACTCCAATCCATCCAGGAGATGCACGTTTTTTATTAAATCAACAAAAAGCTGCTGTATTTAGAAGATTTCCATTTACCATAATTTTGAAAGAACCTAAATCTGACGTTCCAACTCAACCGATTGAATTAAAAATAGATCCAGGAAGTAAAACTACAGGTTTTGCGTTAGTTCAAAATAATAAAGTCATCTGGGGTATGGAATTACAACACAGAGGTTTAGCTATTAAAGAAAGCCTAGAAACTCGAAAAGGAGTAAGGCGAGGAAGACGTTCTAGACATACTCGTTATCGTCAAGCTAGATTTCTTAACCGCACTAAACCTCAAGGTTGGTTAGCACCTTCTTTAAGCCATAGAGTTTTAACTATTAACACTTGGGTCAAAAGATTATGTAATTTTGCCCCAATAACTGACATAGTTCAAGAGCTTGCTAGGTTTGACCTACAGCAGCTAGAAAACCCGGAGATATCAGGCTTTGAGTATCAACAAGGAGAGTTACAAGGGTATGAAGTCCGTGAATATCTTTTGAATAAATGGAATAGAAAATGTGCATACTGTACTGCTGAAAATGTCCCTTTACAAGTTGAGCATATTAAACCAAAAGCCAAAGGAGGAACTAATAGAATTTCTAATTTGTGTCTAGCTTGTGAGAAATGTAATATCAAAAAAGGTACTCAAGATATTGAGAAGTTTTTAGGAAAAAAGCCTGAGTTGTTGAAGCAAATTTTATCCCAAGCCAAGCGGACACTAAAAGATGCGTCTGCTGTAAATTCAACGAGATGGGCTTTATTTAATAAGTTAAAAGAAACTGGATTACCTATAACAACAGGTTCAGGAGGTTTAACTAAGTTTAATAGAACTCGTTTAGGATTGCCTAAAACTCATTGGATTGATGCTGCTTGTGTAGGGAAAGTTGAAACTCTCAAAATACTTACAACAAAAATTTTAACAGTAAAAAGCACGGGGCATGGTTGCAGAAGATTCTGTAGGATCAATAAATTTGGTTTTCCTTGCACCGAGCCTAAAAAAATATTCACTCATGTTTCTACAGGAGATTTTGTTAAGGCTACTTTACACAAAGATCGTAAAAACATAACTTCTGGAAGGTATGTAAGTCGTGTTAAAACTCCCACAAAAAACGGATGTGAGATTGTTATCAATGGTTTTAGAGTTGAATTTTCAACAATGAAAGATATTACTAAGGTTCATTGTAGTGACGGATATAGCTACGTTTGACTACGGAAAACTACAATTTTATGAGATTAAATGCAGAGACAGTTATCTTAGAAAAAATAAAGGATAAAGTTTGGACTGATGAAGAGTTTATGGCTTTAGCTGATGATGGCAATCGTTACGAAATTGTAGATGGAGAGTTGATATTGATTAGTTAGCGATAGCGAACGCATTGCGTCCCACGCTGCCCTATCGGGTCACGCGTGGGGCTTCTGTCGGTTTAAGCTAAATATCCTCTAAACAATCACAAAATGATTGACATTCAATGTTCCTGTTAATCCCGTAACTTCAATAATGGCATCATTAGCCGCATTAAACCCTGCGGTTGCATCATTAATAGCCACAAAGGTTTTTTGTCCAAAACTGAATTGAGCCGCAAAATTTGACCCAAAGGCTGCGGCTGTTAATTTTGCCCCCATACCAGCAGCATCCAGGGTATTAACTGCTCCCACATCCACAAACCCGGCTCGTGCGGTAGAAACACGGAATAAATCATTACCTGTGGTGGCGTTGAAGTCAGTAATCACATCAAAGTTAGCTAAGAGAGAATCAGTAAGATTTTGGTAAACAAACTTATCAGCACCTAAACCACCAGTTAGAGTATCTTTACCACCCCCACCGGTGAGAAGATCATTATTTGCACCACCAACGAGGAAATCATTACCACTAGTACCTGTCAAAGTCAGACTAGAGGGATTACCAATCACACCATCACCATTAGCATCTATCCCAAATTTAGTTTCTTGGGTAAAAGCATCAGCAGAATTTAATGCGTATTGTCCCTCAGAAGAAACCCAATTCCAGTTACTATCTAAATTCCAGATATGCAGGAAGTTTCCAGAAATGTTTTTCCAAAGAACTTGATTAACGCCATTGACAGTTTCTGCGGCTATCGTTTGCCATCCTGAACCGTAGATATCTTGGTAGATTTGTTGTCCACCATTTTTAATAGCGGTTGGGGTATTTGTTCCGACTTGGGTAAAGTATTTGTTGGCTGCATCTTTGACTAACTTAGTATTACCTGCTGATTCAATTGGGGTGTAGGGATTGCCAATCACACCATCACCATTGGTATCTATGGCAAAGTTAGTTTCTTGAGTGAAAGCATCAGTAGAATTTAATCCCCAATTTCCTTGAGAAGAAACCCAATTCCAGTTACTATCTAAACTCCAGATATGCAGATAGTTTCCAGAAACGTTTTTCCAAAGAACTTGATTATCCCCATTGACAGTTTCTGCGGCTATCGTTTGCCATCCTGAACCGTAGATATCTTGGTAGATTTGTTGTCCACCATTTTTAATAGCGGTTGGGGTATTTGTTCCGACTTGGGTAAAGTATTTATTGGTTGCATCTTTGACTAATTTTGTATTACCTGCTGATTCTATTGCGGTGTAACCACTGCCAATAGAACCATCACCATTTGCATCTATCCCAAATTTAGTTTCTTGGGTAAAAGCATCAGCAGAATTTAATGCGTATTGTCCCTCAGAAGAAACCCAATTCCAGTTACTATCTAAATTCCAGATATGCAGATAGTTTCCAGAAATGTTTTTCCAGAGAACTTGGTTATCCCCATTGACAGTTTCTGCGGCTATCGTTTGCCATCCTGAACCGTAGATATCTTGGTAGATTTGTTGTCCACCATTTTTAATAGCGGTTGGGGTATTTGTTCCGATTTGGGTAAAGTATTTGTTGGTGGCATCTTTGACTAATTTAGTATTACCTGCTGATTCAATTGCAGTATAAGGATTGCCAATCACACCATCACCATTAGTATCTATGCCAAAGTTAGTTTCTTGAGTTAAGGCTTCTGCCGAATTTAATCCCCAATTTCCTTCAGAAGAAACCAAATTCCAGTTACTATCTAAACGCCAAATGTGGAGGTAATTTCCAGCCAGATTTTTCCAGAGAACTTGATTAACTCCACTGACGGTTTCTGCGGCTATAGTTTGCCAGTCTGAACCGTAGATGTTTTGGGAGATTTGTTGTCCACCATTTTTGATAGCGATTGGGCTATTTGTTCCGACTTGGGTAAAGTATTTGTTAGTCGCATCTTTGACTAACTTGGTATTACCTGCTGATTCTATTGCAGTGTAAGGATTGCCAATCACACCATCACTATTGGTATCTATGGCAAAGTTAGTTTCTTGGGTGAAAGCTTCTGCCGAATTTAATGCCCAATTGCCTTCAGAAGAAACCCAATTCCAGTTACTATCTAAACGCCAGATATGTAGATAGTTTCCAGAAACGTTTTTCCAGAGAACTTGGTTATCCCCATTAACCGTTTCTGCGGCTATAGTTTGCCATCCTGAACCGTAGATATCTTGGTAGATTTGTTGTCCACCATTTTTAATAGCGGTTGGGGTATTTGTTCCGATTTGGGTAAAGTATTTGTTTGTTGGATCTTTGACTAATTTGGTGTTTCCTGCCGATTCAATTGCAGTATAAGGATTGCCAATAACACCATCACCATTTGCATCTATGGCAAAGTTAGTTTCTTGAGTTAAAGCATCAGCAGAATTCAATCCCCAATTTCCTTCAGAAGAAACCCAATTCCAGTTATTATCTAAATGCCAAATATGCAGATAGTTTCCAGAAACGTTTTTCCAGAGGATTTGATTATCCCCATTGACAGTTTCTGCGGCTATCGTTTGCCATCCTGAACCGTAGATATCTTGGTAGATTTGTTGTCCACCATTTTTAATAGCAATTGGTGTATTTGTTCCGATTTGGGTAAAGTATTTGTTGGTGGTATCTTTGACTAGTTTGGTGTTATCTGCTGATTCTATTGGGCTAACGCTAGAAGTAGACTCAAGCAAGCGATTTCCGAAATTAATATCTTGAACAATTTCTCCTTTATCAAGCCGAACGACGTAAGTTCCAGGTACTGGACGACTATTCTGCAAAGCTGTGTTGGCATTTAATCGTCCTCCTGTTAAAGTTTTCCCTTTCAAATTATCCAGAACATCAACACTATTAAGAAGCACTTGTTTGACTTCCTTAGCAGATAAACTAGGATTGTTTGCCCAAACCAAACCAGCTACCCCGGCAACATGAGGACTAGCCATTGAAGTTCCATTAAAGCTACTGTAACGATTGCCCGGAACTGTACTAAGAATATTAACTCCAGGGGCTGCTAAATCAACAGAATTAGCTCCATAGTTAGAAAAATTGGCTAGGTTATCGTTATGGTCTGTAGCGGCGACAGAGATAATGTTGTCCAAATTATAAGCGGCAGGATACATGGGAGACTGATCTGCATTACTTGAACTATTTCCAGCCGCAGCAACAAAAAGTTGTCCTGCTTTTCCCGCAGCAGCGATCGCATCATACAAGCCTTGAGAAAATCCACCGCCGCCCCAGCTATTATTGGTTAAATTAGCCCCCATTTTGGTGGCATAGTTAACAGCCTTAATAGCGTTAAATATAGTGCCAGAACCTTTACCAGAAAGGAACTTGATCGGCATAATTTGAATATCCCAGTTAATCCCCGCAACCCCTAAATTATTATTTCCCTTTGCTCCAATAGTTCCAGCAACGTGAGTGCCATGGCCATGATCGTCAAAAGGATTACCATCATTGTTGGCAAAGTCGTAACCATGCACATCATCAATGAATCCATTATTATCATTATCAATGCCGTCATTGGGGATTTCTCCTGGATTTTTCCAAATATTACCGATTAAATCTGGATGGGTATAATCTACTCCAGTATCAATCACACCGATAATAATTGATTTACTGCCTGTTGAAATTTTCCAAGCTTCTGGTGCATCAATATCCGCATCAGATTTTCCTCCTGTTTGTCCCGTATTATTTAATCCCCAAAGTGAAGAATATTGAGGGTCGTTAGGAGGGACAACTAATGGAAAAACATTATTATTGGAGATAGTGTAATTCGGTTCGATATACTCAATTAGAGAGTTACTACTATATTGGGCAATTGCCGTATCTACACTAAGTTTGCTAAAAGACCACAATTCAATACCCAGATCACTAATTGATTCAATATTAGTGACCCCCAAATTACTTTTAAGAGTATTTAACTCAAGATTAGAAATTGCCGATTTGAGTTTTACTAAAATTTGATTAGGGGCATAATTAGCAGTAACATTTGATGGGGAAGAGAAACCTAAAACAGAAACCCCTGGTGTCACTATCTGATTAGGATTAGTATTATTTTGTTGAACAGGATAAGTTCTGTCCCATCCTTGCTTTAAAACTTGGGCAACAACATAAGCTCCAGCAGTGAGATTATCAAAACTGTAATTACCTTGGTTATCCGTTATTGTTGAAGCCTCACCTTGATCCAATGTTCCATTACGATTTTTATCTAAAAAAACCGTCCAATTTCCTAGTTTTAATTCACCTGAATCTTGGATTCCATTACTATTATTGTCTTGCCAAAAAGTTCCTTTTATTTTCCCAAAATTGGAAGGTTTAACATCAATTTTTACTGTACCTTTACTTTCAGTTCCTGAATTATCTTTAATTACATATTCAAAACTGGCTGCACCCATAAACTCAAAACTGGGAGTAAAGATAATTTGATTGTTGTTTAAAGTTACTGAGCCATTAATTGCGTTATTAACACCAACAAATGTTATCGAATCATTTTTGTCAGGATCATAATCGTTAATTAACAAATTTTGAATCGAAAGCGTTAGCGATTGATCTCTGATAGTGCTAAAGCTATCTACGATAGCAATAGGAGCATCATTAACTCCATTGACTGTCACTGTTACCGTCGCTGTATTTCTGCCATAGTATGGATCACTAACCACATAATCAAAGGTATCACTTATGCTTTCACCAGCCGCAAGTGAATCAAATTTCCCATTAGGGTTATAGATGATTTGATTTCCATTTAAACTAACTTTACCAATTGTTTTACCATCTTTAACTTCTATGATACTTAGGGGATCGGCATCACCATCTGTATCATTAGCCAAAAATATAGTTGTAGGGGTATAAAGAATATTATCTTCATTTGTGCTAATAAAATCGTTGTTTGCTTTTGGTGTAGCATTACCAACAATTAAAGTTAATGCTTTGGAATTAAAAACAGGAATTAAAGTTAGATTATCAGCTATTTTTAGTCCAGTAAAATCTAAAGATCCTGTGAAATTCTCATAAGTTACAACATCAAAGGTACTACCAAGAATGGGAGTAAAGTTATTCAATAGGCTAACATTCAATGTTCCATCAAAAGCGGCATTTCCATTAATATCCACCTGATCAAAGTTAGTTCCTGCGGTAGTTCCCCCCAATTGAATATTGATGTTTGCGCTGTTGGTTTCGGTGTAGTTACTATTAATAGTTAAAAGACCAAATTCGGTATTACTAGCATGACGAGGATTGAGTAAACCAGAATTTGTCACCCCAACGTTAATACTGCCATTGCCTTCTATACTGCCACCGTTAATATTCAAGGCATTGCTAAAGGTAACAGTGCCACCTTTGAGAATTAAATTTGCATTATTATGGGTGTAAGTGTTGGTAAAATTTAGAGTTCCTGATTGGGCTTCAACCGTTCCTGTATTATTAAAAGCAACTCCAATAGAGCCTATTCCTGTGGTGGTTTTCTTGAAAGTTCCAGAGTTGTTAAATGTGCCAATACTAGAAGTGGAATTACGAATGTCTCCCCGTTGCAATTCATAATTACCAGAATTGTTGAGAATAGCACCGTCATTGAAAAACAAACGATTGTCATTCTCGACGATAGTTCCCGTATTATTGAGTTGAGTATTTAGAAACTTGGAAGAAGAACTACTACCACCAAGTGTTAATGTGCCACTATTAGTAGTAATTCCTGAACTCTTTAAAGTTCCTCCATTCCAATTATTTGTTGTTAGTAAGTTCCAATCTCCATCTACTTGAAATGTTCCACCACCAAGAGTAAATACAACAGTATTAGCAATAGCAGTTCCTCCTGCTAATTTGACATCTAAAGTTCCACTACTAAGGTCAAGATTACCATTACCGTTGATTTTTGCTCCATTATTGAGAGTATAAACTCCTCCACCAAATCCCAAGGTTCTACCGCTAGTTAAGTTGAAGTTTCCACCATTACTAACTCCTCCTTCTGTAAGGTTTAAAATTCCTGATTCAACATTTACCGTTCCTGTATTATTGAAAGCGATTCCAATAGAGCCTATTCCTGTAGTGGTTTTCTTGAAAGTTCCAGAGTTGTTAAATGTGCCAATACTAGAAGTGGAATTAAGAATGTCTCCCCGTTGTAATTCATAATTACCAGAATTGTTGAGAATAGCACCGTCATTGAAAAACAAACGATTGTCATTCTCGACGATAGTTCCCGTATTATTGAGTTGAGTATTTAGAAACTTGGAAGAAGAACTACTACCACCAAGTGTTAATGTGCCACTATTAGTAGTAATTCCTGAACTCTTTAAAGTTCCTCCATTCCAATTATTTGTTGTTAGTAAGTTCCAATCTCCATCTACTTGAAATGTTCCACCACCAAGAGTAAATACAACAGTATTAGCAATAGCAGTTCCTCCTGCTAATTTGACATCTAAAGTTCCACTACTAAGGTCAAGATTACCATTACCGTTGATTTTTGCTCCATTATTGAGAGTATAAACTCCTCCACCAAATCCCAAGGTTCTACCGCTAGTTAAGTTGAAGTTTCCACCATTACTAACTCCTCCTCCTGTAAGGTTTAAAATTCCTGATTCAACATTTACCGTTCCTGTATTATTGAAAGCGATTCCAATAGAGCCTATTCCTGTAGTGGTTTTCTTGAAAGTTCCAGAGTTGTTAAATGTGCCAATACTAGAAGTGGAATTAAGAATGTCTCCCCGTTGCAATTCATAATTACCAGAATTGTTGAGAATAGCACCGTCATTGAAAAACAAACGATTGTCATTCTCGACGATAGTTCCCGTATTATTGAGTTGAGTATTTAGAAACTTGGAAGAAGAACTACTACCACCAAGTGTTAATGTGCCACTATTAGTAGTAATTCCTGAACTCTTTAAAGTTCCTCCATTCCAATTATTTGTTGTTAGTAAGTTCCAATCTCCATCTACTTGAAATGTTCCACCACCAAGAGTAAATACAACAGTATTAGCAATAGCAGTTCCTCCTGCTAATTTGACATCTAAAGTTCCACTACTAAGGTCAAGATTACCATTACCGTTGATTTTTGCTCCATTATTGAGAGTATAAACTCCTCCACCAAATCCCAAGGTTCTACCGCTAGTTAAGTTGAAGTTTCCACCATTACTAACTCCTCCTCCTGTAAGGTTTAAAATTCCTGATTCAACATTTACCGTTCCTGTATTATTAAAAGCAACTCTAATAGATCCTATTCCTGTGGTGGTTTTCTTGAAAGTTCCAGAGTTGTTAAATGTGCCAATACTAGAAGTGGAATTACGAATTTCTCCCTGTTGTAATTCATAATTACCAGAATTGTTGAGAATAGCACCATCATTGAAAAACAAACGAAAGTCATTCTCGACGATAGTTCCCGTATTATTGAGTTGAGTATTTAGATATTTGGAACTACCACCAAGTGTTAATGTGCCTATTTGAGTAATAGGAGTTGCTGATGATAGAGTTCCATTATCCCAAAGAGTTCCATTTAAGGTAGTTGCGTTAACCCAGACGAAGTTGTTAGCCATGATAGATGCTCCTATATTTTAGAGTTTTTTTGTTCAAGCATTGATTAACTGAATTAATTGATACTGAGTTATTGAGATCACGAAGGTGAATCTATCCTGAATTCAGCAAAGGTGCTGAGTTGGTTATATGTCAGCGTCAGGGCAGAATTGAGTGCAGTATTCATGGATTTAATTAATTACTGATATTAAGATGATGTCTGAAGGTAATAGTATGTGTCACAACTTGTAACACTTTTTAGTTAAAGACTATATATATACGCACAAGTTTGACACAAATACTGATAAGTGTCAAGCTCTATATCTATGCGACAAGTTAGGATATTTTTTAAATTGGTAGTCACCAATGTCAATACTACTATCAATTGGTACAGTGAGCTTGCGATGCCCTGAGCTTGTCGAAGGGTCGAACTGCTCAGTACAAGAACAAACCACCCCGGAACTTAAGTTCCGGTCTAAAAGCTAAAGTGCGTTAAAACGCACTCTAGTTAACTCAAAATCAAAAATTATCTTATTTTTGCTAAAATAGTCGGTTTTAACCGACTTCAGCTTTTAGACAGGGAATTTATTCCCTGGCTTGAAGGGACTGCTAAACCTTATTCACCGATTATTCAACATTCTTTGCCAAACGGTAAACCCTAACAGCAAAATAATACCGATAGCAGTGACCAGCATCACTGATAAACTCATACCCTGGACTTTCATAGCCAGCAAATTACAGCCTAAAGTAATTGACCAGAGGATAAAAGCCGCATTCCGTTGGGATAGTCCCCAGGCTAACAAGCGATGATGGAGGTGGTCTTTACCTGGTGTACTCAAAGGATTTTTTCCTGCCATGAGCCGGCGCACAAACACTTGAGTAGTGTCAATAACTGGCAACAGCAGAAATAAAACTGTAGGTATTAGGGCATAGATTGTATTTAATTGGAGTTTCCCTAAAATACTGGTTGCTGCTAAAACATAGCCAAAAAAGTATGCTCCAGCATCACCCATAATGATGTGTGAGGGGTAAAAATTATGGCGTAAAAAGCCCAGTGCTGCCCCTCCCAAAGCTGCCAAAACCAAAGTAGCAGCAGCGCGATTATCAAACTGGGCAGAAACACCTAACAAACTGATAGCAGTAATAAAGCTAATGCCACCAGCCAAACCATCCATGCCATCCATGAGGTTAATAGCATTGGTGATTCCCACTACCCACAGCACGGTTAACGCCATAGATAAGAGAGAATCAATGGGTGTACCAAAGGCAACTTGGATGCTAATGCCATTACCAACCAACAAAAGTGCTGTTGTTACCTGCGCCCATAACCGCACAGACGGAGGTAAGCCAAATTGGTCATCAATAAAGCCAACTAGAACTAAAATCGAACCACCGAGGAGAATCGTTAAAACCTGGGCTAAGACCCCTTGCAGTTCAATCGGCCGCAAGAGACTAGCCAAGACCAAAGCCGCAATAACACCCGCGTAGATTGCCAAACCTCCCGCATTCGGTAAAGGTTCTTGATTCAATCGTCGAGCGTTGGGTTGATCTGCCCAACCTACCTCTAAGGCAAATTTGCGAATTGTGGGAATTAACCGCCAGGTAACAATCAAAGCTAATAGAAACGTAAATACTACAGCTAACCAGCCGGAGCCGCTAGGGTCAGCAATGCCAAGGGATTTAAGGGAGTTCGCTAAGTTCATTTGCTCCCAATAGAATCATTAGTTTTATGGTCAAACATAAGTATCAACTGTTAATATTAATCAATTTTGGGATTTTGATTGTTAATCTAAATTGTGAACAGGGATTAGCACTCTTTGTCAGTGAGTGCTAAATTGTCTAATGGAAGCAATAGAAAAATAAAACATGACTAAGATTATTGCATTTAATGAAGAATCACGACGGGCTTTAGAAAGAGGTATTAACGCACTGGCAGATGCAGTGAAAATAACTTTAGGTCCAAGAGGTCGTAACGTCCTATTAGAGAAAAAATTTGGTGTTCCCCAAATTGTTAACGATGGTATCACTGTTGCCAAAGAAATTGAATTAGAAGATCCTCTAGAAAATACTGGTGCTAGACTTATTCAGGAAGTAGCATCGAAAACTAAGGATGTAGCTGGCGATGGAACTACCACTGCCACAGTTTTAGCACAAGCCTTGATTAAAGAAGGGTTAAAAAATGTAGCCGCTGGGACAAATCCCATTAGCTTAAAACGGGGTATTGATAAAACCGTTGAAGCACTGGTAGCAGAAATTGCCAAAATTACTAAACCTGTAGAAGGAAGTGCGTTGGCATCGCCCGCCGCAGGCATCGCTCAAGTTGCCACAGTTTCCGCTGGTAATGATGCTGAAGTCGGACAGATGATTGCACTGGCCATGGAGAAAGTGACTAAAGACGGTGTAATTACCGTTGAAGAATCTAAATCCTTCACCACTGAACTAGAAGTAGTGGAAGGAATGCAGCTTGATAGAGGTTATATTTCTCCCTACTTTATCACCAACAATGAACGGATGACAGTAGAGTTTGAAAACTCCCGTATCCTGATTGTTGATAAGAAAATCAGCAGCATTCAAGATTTAGTCCCTATCTTGGAAAAAGTTGCCCGTTTAGGTCAACCTTTACTGATTATTGCTGAAGATGTAGACGGTGATGCTTTACAAACATTGGTTGTAAATAAAGCCCGTGGTGTATTGGCTGTAGCTGCGATTAAAGCCCCCGGTTTTGGTGAACGTCGCAAAGCTATGTTAGAAGATATTGCCATTCTTACCGATGGACAAATGATTTCTGAAGAAATTGGCTTGAGCTTAGATACAGCTACTTTAGAAATGTTGGGAACTGCTCAGAAAATCCACATTGACAAGGAAAATACCACCATTGTCGCTGGTAATACTGCTAAACCAGAAATCCAAATCCGGATTGAGCAAATTCGTAAACAATTGGCGGAAACTGATTCCGATTATGATACCGAAAAACTGCAAGAACGCATTGCTAAGTTAGCTGGTGGTATTGCCGTGATTAAAGTCGGTGCAGCTACGGAAACAGAACTGAAAGACAGAACCTTGCGGATTGAAGACGCACTCAACGCTACCAAAGCAGCGGTAGAAGAAGGTATTGTTCCTGGTGGTGGTGCAACCTTAATTTATCTATCTACCAAGGTAGATGCTATTAAAAACAGCCTCACTCCTGAAGAAAGAATTGGCGCTGATATTGTTAAAAAAGCTTTAGAAGCTCCCCTCCGGCAAATCGCGGAAAACGCTGGGGCAGAAGGTTCTGTCATTGTTGCCAGAGTTCGGGAAACTGATTTGAATATCGGTTATAACGCAGCTACAGGCGAATTTGAAGACTTAATTGCGGCTGGTATTATTGATCCCGCAAAAGTGGTTCGTTCCGCTTTACAAAATGCTTCTTCCATTGCCGGTATGGTACTAACTACCGAAGCCATTATTGCTGAAAAGCCTGAAAAACAACCCGCTGGGGCCCCTGATGGTGGCATGGGCGGTATGGGCGGCATGGGTGGTATGGGCGGCATGGGCGGTATGGGCGGCATGGGTGGTATGGGTATGTTCTAATTTGCCACTGTCCCAAATCCATAATCCATAATTTATGAATTACCCACCCCTAACGCTTTCAGGGGTGGGTTTTTGTGATCATTTCAGTGTATCTCGCAAACGGTTCGTTAACGCTTAATTAAAATTAAGATTCTGGAATCTGGTTACTGAGCTTGTCGAAAAATCAAAAGGCTAACATCCTCAAGATAGATACCGTCTCTCTAAAAATATGTGAAAATGAGGGTAGAAACATCTGTTAAAAACAACTTAACACCATTTTCTATTTTTGACTCCTGACTCCTATTCCCAGGGGGTGAAACTATGATTGATACAAGTAACAATATAAGAATTGTCTCTTTAATTCCGAGTGCTACGGAAATCGTCGCTAAACTGGGTTTATTTGATGCTATGGTCGGGCGATCGCATGAATGTGACTATCCTCCCGAAATCACCAATCTTCCAGTTTGTACCCAAGCCCGTGTGAATGGTGACGCTAATGGCCATTCTATTCATGACGAAGCCAGCAATCTATTACAATCTGCTTTAGGTGTCTACAAAATCAAAATTGATGTTTTAGAGAAATTGCACCCTACCCACATTATCACCCAAGATCAATGTGATATCTGCGCCGTCAGTTTACCGGAAGTAGAAAAAGCAGTTGCCCAACTTACCCACAGTTCACCGCAAATAATTTCCTTACAACCGAACACACTACAGGAGCTTTGGGGTGATATTGAACGGGTTAGTCACACATTTGGAGTAGATTCAGTAGAAATACTGGAAAATTTAGAAGCCCGTGTGAGAATTTGTAAGCGAAGACTGCAAGGGCTATCCTGTGCAGAAATGCCTAAAGTCGCTTGCGTTGAATGGACTGATCCTTTGATGACCGCTACAAATTGGGTTCCTGAATTAATCAACTTAGCAGGAGGAAAACCATTATTTAGCCTGATGGATAAACCTGTTACTCATGTCAAATGGGAAACATTAGTAGATAGTAACCCAGATGTGATTATTTTCATGCCCTGTGGCTTTGATTTACAACAGACTCAGCAAGAAGCTCAAGTATTAACTCAACGTCCAGAATGGAAAAAACTCCATGCAGTCCAATCAGGGAGAGTCTTTATTACTGATGGCAATGCTTATTTTAACCGTCCTGGTCCGCGGTTGGTAGATTCTTTAGAAATTCTCGCAGAAATATTGCATCCAGATATCTTTGATTATGGTTATCAAGGTACTGGTTGGCAACTTTTATAAGCAGTATGCAAATAACCTGATTGTAGGTAAGAGTTTTATTAAATTTTGGCCGTTGCGTTATTATTAATTATGTTTCGCGCAGAGGCGCAAAGAAGCAAAGGCGCAAAGTTTGAGATTTTGATTTCTTACCTATTTTTTGACTATTTACGCATATTATTCCGGGTATATCTGTGTTTGACACCTATAGGAAAATATTCAATATCACCAATGGGTTTTAATTCTACCAATGGAGTTTGATATTGTCGGGGAACATAGTTAGCAAACTCACTATTGAGACGCAATAATTGAGCAAGAATAGCAGCAGTTATAGATAATCTTTTCTCCTCTTTATCCTCTATTCCTGGTGCTAACTCTACTACTACAGATAAAAAGCGGTTTTTGTCTAAATCCTCTTTTACCTGTAAAACAAATTTACCTGTTACCCATTCTCTAATAATTGGTTGTTCTAATCCTACCGTCACATTTTCTGGATAGATATTTGCGCCAAAATAGGAAACCGTAAAATTAGAACGTCCGAAGATATAAACAAAAGGTAATTGATGAATTCCGCGATGATTTTCTAATTCTGTAATAGGATTAAAACCCCATGCTGCTAAAAATTCTAGCATTTGGGCATAAGTAATTAAGCCACCTTGATCAAAAATGCTATATCTAATTAAAGGCACACCATTATTCCCAGAAAATAGTAAATTTCCATCTTCTACTTCAAAAAAACGACTGCAAGGATCATATTGGACTAAAGTAGGTAAACGCGACTCCCCAAATAATGCTTTAGCTGCTTGAGGTGTGACTGCTAAAAACCGCCGAATACAAATACTAAGAGGTGTTTCATTTCCTAAAACTCCCGCGTCTGCTGTTCCATACATAGAAGCAAAATCATCACAGGGATTTTCAGAACCTATTCTTTGGGCTACTAAATTGCGCCATTCTTCACTAAATACTTCTCCTGCCATGACTAACTTAATATGATATTGTCCCCATTCGATATTATTGGTAATACCCGTATCAATGACATCTTTTAAAAATGGTGGATATCCTAATAACACAACTTGCTCAAAGTTACCACCTAATTCCTGGACAATTCGCAAAATTTCCGGTTTATTATTCCCTGGAGTAATGACGGTAATCGGATAACCCTTAGCGGCTAAATGACGACAACAATTAGTAGTAAACATTCCCCCTACCCAAGTTCCCAGAGCAAAACAAACTACTGCTAAAGTAGTTTTAGTATCTGCATGAAAACTATCATGAAAAATTTGCTCAAAGCGGGTAGCTATTTGTAATTCATCAGTGATGAAACGCGGCCAAAATGTGGGTTTACCTGTTGAGCCAGAGGAAGCTGCGATCATATCACAGCCTCCTATCTTTCCATTATTACACAATTGGGGCAAAGAATAATAGGAAATATAATTTTCTTTATTAACTTTTGGTAAGTTTTGGAAATCTGCTAATGTTTGAATATCTTGAGGATTTATGCCTCGTTCTGCTAAAAATGCCTGGTAAGCGGGTACACTAGCAGCTACATCTTGAAATAATGCGATCGCTCTTTCTCGACTGTCAATGTGAAGATGCTGTTCTAGTTTCTCTGCTAAGGGAGTAGATATAAAATCTTCTAATCCCAGAATTGCCCGTTGTGTTGGTATTTGTGGTTTCATAAAGCTTGTGTGTTAACAAAAATCTGATCGCTCTTTGTCAGTATTTTATCTATAAATGCAATTTTTTAGCTTAACCGACAGAAGCCCCACTCCTGACCCTAAGGGCATTAAAATCTGTAGTAGCAAAGATGGAACAATTAGAATGTGACCAGTTCCCAAATAAAATTCCTCTTTTTGAACCAAAAATACTGTAAAAACGTGTTAGAAAACTTATTGTATTTCTTCCTTTCCGCCTTTGCGCCTACCCTTAGGGATCTCTAAGAGGGTGTTTGAAAAGTTATGGTTGATGTATCAAATATTTTTTACCCCACCCTAACCCTCCCCTTTACAAGGGGAGGGAACTGGATTTTTATTGTTTCCCCCCTTTACAAGGGGAAAGGGGGGTAGCAATGTGATGAAAATTACGGAATACAACTTTTCAAACATCCTCTAAGAGAAATTGCGAGAGATAACATTTAAATTAATCACAAATGAGTAAACCAATAGAAGTCCGCAACCCCCGCACAGGTAAATTTGATTATGTCATCGTTCCTCCACCACCAAAATTACTTTCCCAGCAATGTCACCGGTTGCGAAGAGGACAAATTATCTGGCAGAAATTAGGAGTTGAAGGCAGAATTGCCGCTTTAAAAGCCTGGAAAAAAGCGATATTATCAGACCGAACACAATTAACAGAAGCTTTAGTTAGTGATACGGGAAGATTATCAACATCAGTGACAGAAGTAGATTCATTTATTGCTAATATTGATAAATGGTGTAATTTAGCTCCACAATTACTACAAGGGACAGCTAAAAATACATCTATTCCGTTTATTGCTTTACAACAAACGGCTGTTCCTTATCCTCTGGTTGGCATAATTAGTCCTTGGAATTTTCCCCTATTGTTATCTACAATTGATACAATTCCAGCTTTATTAGCGGGTTGTGCAGTCATAGTTAAACCCAGTGAAATCACTCCCCGTTTTGTTGCTCCTTTAATGACAACTCTGAATACAATTCCGCAATTACGTGATGTTTTAAATTTTGTCGAAGGAGCAGGACAAACAGGAGCAGATTTAATCGAAGATGTAGATTTAATTTGTTTTACAGGTAGTGTAGAAACTGGGCGTTTAGTGGCAGAAGCAGCAGCCCAAAAATTCATTCCTGCTTGCTTAGAATTAGGTGGCAAAGACCCAGCTATTGTTTTAGAATCAGCAGATTTAGACTTAGCAACTTCAGCAATTTTGTGGGGTTCTGTTGTGAATTCTGGACAGTCATGTTTATCAATTGAAAGAATTTATGTTGCTGAATCTATTTTTGAACAATTTTATCATCAATTAGTCACTAAATCCCATAAATTGAAATTGGCATACCCAACTATTGAAAGTGGTGAAATTGGTCCGATTATTTGTGAAAAACAAGCAGCTATTATTAATGATCATCTGCTAGATGCAGTTTCTAAAGGGGCAGTAATTCACTGTGGTGGTAAAGTAGAAGAATTAGGTGGAGGTTGGTGGTGTCGTCCCACGGTTATGACTGAAGTTGACCATTCCATGAAAGTAATGACTGAAGAAACATTTGGTCCAATTATGCCGGTTATGTCTTTTGCTAATATAGAAGAAGCGATAAATTTAGCTAATGATTCTATTTATGGATTAAGTGCTGCTATATTTTCTGAATCAGAAGAGTTAGCATTAGAAATTGGTATGCAAATAGATGTAGGTGCTATTAGTATTAATGATGCAGGGTTAACAGCTATGATGCAAGAAGGAGAAAAAAACGCCTTTAAATTTTCTGGTTTGGGAGGTTCACGCATGGGTAAAGCTGCCTTTAAACGCTTTATGCGAAAAAAAGCCTTTTTGATTAAAACTAACATTGATAAAGACCCTTGGTGGTTTAATAATGAAGATTAGGGATATGGAAACTGGGTAAAAGGTTTTCTCAATTACCAATTATCAATTACCAAATTATCTTATGTCTAATATTCGTCTAGAAATGCCTGTTTTAGCTCGTCATCAAGGTGAGTGGTCGGGGACTTATACAGTAGTTGATATTACAGGTAAAATCATTGATCAACATGATTCTTATCTCAGTTGTCAATTTCCAGAAAATAGCCCATATTCTTACTATCAAATTAATCATTATACTTGGTCTAATGGTAAAGAAGAAGAACATAATTTTCCTGCAACTTACAAAGATCAGAAAATTTGGTTTGATACTGAACGGATTGAAGGTCAAGCTTGGGAAGTTGATGATTCTACAGTGATGTTGTATTTTAGTTATAAACAATTTCCCACTATGTACTTATATGAAATGATTCAGATTAGCCCTGACGATAATCATCGCGCTCGGACTTGGCACTGGTTTAAAAATGATCAAATTTATCAACGCACTCTAATTCAAGAAGAAAGGGTAAAATAGTAATTCTGTGGTTAATTTCCCATTTATTAAGGTAAAAACATGACTAAAAGTGACAAAATCAACTTTTCTACTCCGAGCGGATTTCCTGAATTTCTACCTAGCGAAAAGCGTTTAGAAGTATATTTACTGGATATTATTCGTAAAGTTTTTGAAAGTTATGGTTTTACACCCATTGAAACTCCAGCAGTAGAAAGGTTAGAAGTCCTGCAAGCTAAAGGTAATCAAGGTGATAATATTATCTATGGTATTGACCCAATTTTACCACCAAATCGCCAAGCAGAAAAGGATAAATCTGGAGAAACTGGTTCAGAAGCAAGAGCTTTGAAATTTGATCAAACTGTTCCTTTTGCTGCTTATATTGCTCGTCACTTAAATGAATTAACTTTTCCTTTTGCTCGTTATCAAATGGATATGGTATTTCGGGGTGAACGGGCAAAAGATGGACGATTTCGACAGTTTCGGCAATGTGATATAGATGTAGTTGCTCGTGGTAAACTGAGTTTACTTTATGATGCCCAAATGCCCGCAATTATCACGGAAATATTTGAAAAGATTAATATTGGTGATTTTGTCATTCGCATTAATAACCGCAAAATCCTGACAGGATTTTTCCAATCAGTAGGAGTTGCTGAAAACCAAATTAAAACCTGCATTAGTATTATTGATAATTTGGAGAAAATTGGCGAAGCTAAAGTTAAACAAGAGTTAGAGACAGAAGGTATTTCTTCAGAACAAACGGAAAAAATTATTGAGTTTGTGAAAATTGATGGTAGTATTGATGATGTTTTAGATAAACTCAAATACCTCGCTGAAAGTTTGCCAGAAGCAGAACAATTTAATTTGGGAGTAACTGAATTAGAAACTGTCATTAATGGAGTGAGAAATTTAGGAGTTGCTGATAAACGTTTCTGTATTGATTTATCTATTGCTCGTGGTTTAAATTACTATACTGGAACAGTTTATGAAACTACCTTATTAGGTCATGCAGCTTTGGGAAGTATTTGTTCTGGTGGTAGATATGAAGAATTAGTGGGAACATTTATCGGTGAAAAAATGCCTGGTGTGGGTATTTCTATTGGTTTAACTCGGTTAATTAGCAGGTTGTTAAAAGCGGGTATTCTCAATACTTTATCTGCAACTCCTACTCAAGTGGTAGTAGTAAATATGCAAGAGGATTTAATGCCTGTTTATTTACAAGTATCTCAACAGTTACGTCAAGGGGGAATTAATGTTGTGACTAACTTTGAAAAACGCCCTTTAGGTAAACAATTTCAAGCCGCAGATAAACAGGGAATTAGATTTTGTGTAATTATTGGTGCGGAAGAAGCAGCAGCACAAAAATCATCATTGAAAGATCTACAAAGTGGTGAACAAATAGAAGTAGCTTTGGCAGATTTGGTAGAGGAAATTAAAGGGAGGATTTTCAATAATTAAACAATTTTAAAAAACATATAAATCATCTGATTTAATACTATTGAGGGCGGAAAACCCCACCCCCAGTAGTTTTGTGATTGTAGTAGATTACTTCCTATTTAATAATTAGTCTTTTTTCAATTTGACTATCAAGAAGTTGATGAGAAGCAAAATATTCTTCAAGTACATTTTGGGCAGATGTAGTTACCACTTTAGGCTCACTTAATTCAACCAATTCTTCCTTAGTTAAATTGAGGCTGGCAAATGAATTTTTGTAATGATACTCTTGCAAACAGAGTATATAATGGGTTTCAGGTTGTACAAGTTCTCCATTAATTGTTAATGATTCTAGCTTTTTCTCAGCCTCATGGTAAACAGCTTGAATACCTTTATTCACCTGGAAATAATTACTTTCACCAGGAATTCGGTTTTCTGCTCTCATAATATAATTAAACATTTTAAGCAGTTTCCCCCCTGTCACTTTAATTTTATAAAGCGGACCATCATAGGGATAAACTTTTTTCAAATTACCCAGGGTTACTAAAGGACCTAATTCTGTGCCTCGGATTGAGCCACTACCAATTAAAGTCACATTTATTGTTGCTTCTAATTGGGCAAAAATATCAGTAATTAAGTTACCTAAATCCGTTTCTTGTTCCCGTTTAGGATGGGTAAGTTTACGATTTAAACGACCAATTAGACGATTATATTTTCGATCTACCTCGTCTTTAAAAGAGTTAATAAAATTGGTGAGATCTGGATCTGGTTCAGCGAGATTATGATCTACAGGAATCAGTTGCCATTTCCAGTCCACAATACTGTTTGTATCATCATCAACTACAATATCAAAACGTCCAATCTGATCTGTACCTACACCTGCTTGGGTAATGAGAATATCATTAACTTTAGCGGGTTGTTCCAAAAAAGTGTGAGAATGTCCACCAATGATCATATCCACACCCCAGACTGGATCAAGCATTGCTGCTAGTTTTTTATCTTCTTCAAAGCCAATATGGGTAAGCAGAATTGTTAAGTCAATATCCTCTGTTTTGTAAGCATTACAAATTTTACCAACTTCGGCCGCAGCATCTTCTAGATTGATAAAAGTACCAATACTAGAATCCAGTTTTAAGGATTTTAGTACCTCATCGGTAACAATGCCAATGAACATAATATCAAATCCGTCTACATTGAGGATTAGATAAGGATTCATCAAGCGTTTGTTATATTTTTTGATATAAAGATTGGCATTGACAATGGGGAAATTTGCCATCTTTTCTAGGAAAAGTAAATGAGGCAATCCATAGTCTAATTCATGATTTCCTAAAGTGACGACACTAGGGGCAAGATAGTTCATGATTTCTATGGTTGAAACCCCTTTATATTCGGTATCAATCATTGATCCCTGAACCATATCACCGGAAATTACAAATAGTGTGTTTTTCTCTTCAGAACGTACTTTATTGAGATATCCAGAAATCAGAGCTAACCCACCAATAAGATTACCTTCTGCTCCTTTGGCCTCAGCCAAAAAGTCACCGTGCATATCATTGGAATGTAAGATCGTGAACTTTTTGAACCGTTCCTGTAATTCTTTAGGCTGTTCTGTAATTTCAATCATTGTTTTTCCTAGTAGATTTAAAATACCATCAGTAGAAGAAGTTTTGAAGATATTTCGCTCCAATCTGCATATTTTTAGGTATCAGAGTAATTACTCCCAGAAGATTGTATTTAAATAACATAACCTGAGAAAAGTAAAAGTAACAAAAATTTACATAAATCTAGGGTGGAAATTGGCCACCCTATGGGATTATCCTATAAAAAATAAGGTTGGTTACACTGGAACTACAAATTTTTCACTTCCAGCCAAATCAAAAGCTGAGTGAATAACTTGCAAAGCTTTCACCCCTTCATCTTCTCCCACAACACAACTAATTTTAATTTCCGAAGTAGCAATCATTTGAATATTGATGTGATTTTTGGCTAAAGCTGTAAACATTTTGGCAGCGGTACCTGGTTGTCCCACCATCCCAGAACCAACTATACTCACCTTAGCGATCGCCTGATCTAATACTACCTCACCCCAATCAAACTCCGCTGCAACTTGCTGTAATTTCTGTTGGGCATTTTCTGCGTCCATTCTCGCTACAGTAAAGGCAATATCTCGACGGGGAACACCATCTACTATTCGACACCGTTGAGATTGAATAATCATATCCACACTGATATTATATTCTGCCAAAAATCCAAACAATTTGGCGGCCATACCCGGACGATTTGGTACTTGCCGAATCGCAATTCGCGCTTGATTCATATCCAACGCGACACCACGCACAGCAGGGGTATTAGCACTAGGAGAAGCTAAAGCAGTAGAGGAAGAATTAATTTCAAAGGTGTGACAGAGAGCAGCTATAGCGCGATCGCAATCTACCGCATCAACAACACAACTCACCTTAACTTCACTGGTAGAAATCATCTGAATATTTACACCAGCTTCAGCCAAAGTTTTAAACATCTGCGCTGCTACCCCCGGACGACCAATCATTCCCGCGCCCACAATACTCACTTTAGCAGTATCTTTCTCTACCATCACTTCCGCTTCATCTGAAGTATGCTGATTTTTAAATATCGGTGCTATAGCTAATGATACTGCTTCTGCCCGTTTTAATATTGATGAATTTACTGTAAAAGCAATGTCGTTAGTATTACCTTCATGAATAGACTGAATAATTAAATCAACATCAACATTTTGCTGGGAAATTTCCCCAAATAACTGGGCTGCTACCCCTGGTCTATCAGGAACACGCAATAAAGCCACCTTTGCCTGTTGAATATCAAACTCCACAGCATCCACAGGTCGAGCTAATTCTAAATTCACTAACGCCCGATCTTGCCTTGGAGGCGTTGTTACCCAAGTTCCGGGCTGATCTGTCCAACTCGACCGTACCACCAGGGGAACGCCATAATTACGGGCAATTTCCACAGCCCTGGGATGTAATACCTTCGCCCCTAAACTAGCCAATTCCAGCATTTCATCACTAGTGATTTCTGTCAATAATTGAGCTTCGGGAACAAGGCGCGGATCTGTAGTTAAAATTCCGGGGACATCTGTATAAATTTCACAAAAATCTGCACCGATAGCGGCGGCTATTGCCACTGCGGAAGTGTCAGAACCACCACGTCCCAAAGTAGTAATTTCTAATTCTTCTGTACTGCTAATTCCTTGAAACCCTGCAACCACAACCACTTTGCCGCCATTAATTTGCCGCATTAAGCGTTCAGTTTCAATATGTAAAATCCGAGCGCGAGAGTGTTCTGCTTCGGTAACAATGCCCACCTGAGCGCCAGTCATCGAAATTGCTGGTTGACCAATTTCCTGCAATGCCATACTTAGTAAAGCAATGGTAACTTGCTCTCCCGTAGAAAGCAGCATATCCATTTCCCGACGACTAGGAGTTTTAGAGATATCATGAGCTAGTTTCACTAACCCATCAGTAGTTTTACCCATCGCTGAAACCACTACTACTACAGAATTTCCAGCTTTTACAGTTTTTTCAATCCTCTCAGCAACGGCTTGAATGCGTTCAACTGAACCAACTGATGTACCACCGTATTTTTGAACTATGAGCGCCATAAAATTCTCTTTAATCACTTGTTTTGCCACAGTCAAGGTTGTCATGACTATGAAAAACCCTGAAAGTGCCAGCTTAGATTACCAGAAAAAATACATCCGTTAGCAATCTTGGACTCTGATTTTAATCACAAATTAACCATTTACATGAATTATCTTAACCAATTTATCACCTTTTTTGTTTATTGTGGTTAGGGATAAAAAAGTATTGTTATGCAAATAAATAAATACTAATCCGCTCAAACATGGCAAATAATACCACGTATTCCTAGCAGACTGTTTATTTACATAACACTGCTAGGATATTTTATAGAATTAGGAGTCAGGAGTTCAGGAGGAAGGAGAAAGAAGAATAGTTTTCACCAATTACCAATTACCAATTACCAATTACCAATCACCAATTACCAATTACCAATTACCAATTACCTGTTCCCTGTTCCCTCTCTCAACGAGTGAATTTAATTTTGTCCGACTACTTAAAATTAAATGTTTAAATTGAATTTAAACTGAGATTGTTCGTTTCTTAATCTTCTCTTAACTATTTAGTATCAAATTAATACCAGGATGTAATTCCCTAAGTAAGTATTTCTAAAAACTTAAGAGGCAGTATGGCTTTTTTATCCACCATTTTGAATCGTGTTGTTGCCACTTCAGTCATAACCGGGGCTGTTGCATTGAGTCCAATGCTGAGTGCGATCGCTCAAGCTCAAACTTTAAACGGTGCTGGAGCAACCTTTCCCGCTCCTTTGTACGAACGTTATGCTCGTGAAGTTAAGAAAAAATACCCCGACTTGAAAGTTAACTATCAAGCCATTGGTAGTGGTGGTGGTATTCGTCAAACCATTGCGGGAACAGTTGACTTTGGTGGTAGTGACGCAGCGATGAAAGATGATGAAATCGCTAAAGTTAAGAATGGTGTGATCTTAGTACCCACTGCTGGTGGTGCCGTTTCCGTTGTTTATAATTTACCTGGTGTCAGCAAACTGAGATTATCTCGTGCTACATTACCAGCAATTTTCTCTGGACAAATTAAAAACTGGGATGACGCAAAAATTAAAGCGGATAACCCCGGTGTAAACCTCCCAAACAGTCCAATTAAATTTGTAGTTCGCGCTGATGGTAGTGGTACAACATTTATTTTCACCAACCATTTAAGTGCTATTAGTGGTTATTTCAAAGGCAGAATTGGAGCTAACACCGCTCCCAAATGGACTCTACCCAACGTTCTCAAAGGTAAAGGTAATCCTGGAGTAGCAGCTTTAGTGAGAAGCAACCCTGGATCTATTGGTTATGTTGAATATGACTACGCTACTAAAAACAAACTAAATTCAGCAGAAATACAAAATAAGAAAGGAGAATTTGTTGCTCCTTCTTTAGCATCTGCTAACTCAGCTTTATCCAATGTAGCTTTTCCTAGTAACTACCGCGTTTTTATCGGAGATCCCAGTCAAGGTTATCCTATCGTTGGTTTGACATGGATGATGGTTTATCAAAAGTATTCTAATCCTGCGAAAGCTGAAGCTGTGAAGAAATGGATTAACTGGGTACTCAAAGACGGTCAACAGTATAATGATGACCTCAACTACACTAAAATTCCTAGTGATGTTGTGAACCGTGTTCTCCAAACAGTAAATAGCACCGTTAAGTAATTTTTACGTAAGCATTCAGCCGTCATCTAGACTGTTACGTAGCTAAATTTGATCATCCTAATTTGGTGGGGGTAATTCATGAATTACCCCTACGGACTGATTGGTGAACGCTTATATCTAATGTACCAGATTTCATAAACTTTTTATTGATCATGGCTAATTTAAGTGATGGAGATATTGATTTAACATCCACTGGTGGCGTTAATTTCTGGTTTGATAAGGGATTTACATGGCTAGTGTATATTTTCTCTGGTATTACTGTAGCTATCCTCTTTGTCATGACCTGGGTGATTTATAAAGAAGCACAACCAGCTATTGATAAATTTGGATTGGGCTTTTTATGGGGACAAGATTGGGATACAGGGAATCAAATTTTTGGGGCATTACCTTACATCTATGGAACTTTGGTCAGCAGTGCGATCGCTGTTTTATTAACTATACCCGTAGGCATATCCATAGCCTTAGTCACAAGTGAAGACTTTTTACCAAATCCAGTCAAAACTACCATAGCCTTTGTCATCGAATTAATTGCCGCTATCCCCAGTGTAATTATTGGTTTATGGGGAATTTTCATCTTTATTCCTTTCATCGTCCCCATAGAAAAATGGTTAAGTAGTGTCCTTGGGTTTATACCACTATTTAATACACAAGACCCTGCCGGCAACAATATGTTGACAGCAGGTATTGTTCTCGCCATTATGACCTTACCCGCAATGGCAGCTATTTCTCGTGATGTTTTAATGGTTATTCCTAAAGAGTTACGTAGCTCATCTATGGCTTTAGGGGGAACTCGTTGGGAAACAGTTTTTCGGGTCTTATTACCAGCAGCATTTTCTGGGATGGTTAGTGCAACAATGCTATCTCTGGGTAGGGCTTTAGGAGAAACAATGGCTGTAACGATGCTAATTGGTAACTCCGCCCAAATTAGTATATCTCTTTTAGATCCAGCATATAATATTCCCGCAGTCTTAGCCAATGAATTTGCCGAAGCCGAACCGGGCTTACATATTGGGGCATTAAGTTATTTAGGTCTAATTTTATTTGCCTTAACTCTAGCTATAAATATTGCGGCTGTATTAGTAGTGGAGTGGGTTGCTAAAAAGAATAGATAACAGGAATCACCGAGTCAGGAGTCAGGAGTCAGGAATCAAGGAGTCACCGAGTCAGGAGGAAGAAGTAACGGTTTATTACAGCACTTTCCGGTGTTATGAGGTACATATCTAGCGGGCAAGACTTGTACTGAGCAAGCGATGCCCTGAGCCTGTCGAAGGGTCGAAGTATGCCCGCACTACAAGAGTTTCATGATTCAACTTTGTACCTCATAAGAGCGGAAACCGCTGTATTGTATGGCTTTCTTTCTAAATGTTTTCCCTCATTCCCTTGCATAACTTGACAGACAATTCAAAATCCAAAATCCAAAATCCAAAATTAACATGAGTGCTTATCCAAATTCAGAAATAGATCAGTCCACAGCGACTGAATTGTATCAGCCATTATCCAGAGGTAGGCAATTATTTACATACGCAATGAATGGGATTGCCTTTGGTTTGAGTGTTTTAGCACTGTTGCCACTATCATCCATACTGTGGGAAATCATGTCACGGGGGCTTTCTGGTTTCAAGCTAGAGATGTTATTTCATCCATTAATTGAAAATGGGTTTGCTAATGCTATTCTTGGTACTATACTTATGGTAAGTATCGGTGCATTACTCAGTATTCCTGTGGGGGTAATTACAGGAATATTTTTAGCAGAATTTAGTCAAACTAACCCATTTACTCAGTATGTCCGGTTTGTTACTAGCATTCTGACAGGTGTTCCTTCCATTATTGTGGGGATGTTCGCTTATGGTGTAATTGTTTTATTAACTAAGGGATTTAGCGCCATTGCCGGTGGTTTTGCCTTAGCTGTAATCATGCTACCAATGATAGTATTGACAACAGAAGAGGCTTTAAAGCTCATTCCTGTTCCCCAACGTCTTGCATCCGCAGCCTTAGGAGGAACTCGTTTTCAAACTACCTTTCGTGTTATTGTTAGTTCGGCTATCCCAGGGATTACTACGGGTATTTCCTTGGCTATAGCCCGTGCTTCTGGCGAAACAGCGCCACTAATTTTTACCGCTTTATTTAGTCAAAATTGGTCAGATGGTTTATTAAGTCCTACTGCTTCCTTACCAGTATTGATTTTTAACCTTTATAACAATCCTGATCCAGCCGTAAATCAATTAGTATGGACAACCTCCATCATTCTCCTAACTTTAGTTTTGTTTTTCAGCGTGCTATCTCGCGTAATTGCTAAGAAAAGATAAGGTCAACTAAAAATTTTCTTTCGTACTTTAGTCAATCATGAGTAACTTAACTACTGCCATCCAAGTCAAGAATCTTAGCTTTTATTATGGAAACTATAAAGCTATTGAAGGAATATCATTAGATATTTATAAAAACCAAGTTACTGCATTAATTGGTCCTAGTGGTTGTGGTAAATCTACATTTATTAAAACCATTAATCGGATTAGTGAATTAGAAGGAAAAGTCAAAGTCGAAGGTCAGATAGAATTTTTTGGTCAGAACATCTACGATCCTAAGATTAATATCAATCGTCTGCGTCGGGAAATTGGCATGGTATTCCAAAAACCCAATCCTTTTCCCATGAGCATTTATGAAAATGTGGCTTATGGTGTGAGAATTGCTGGTAAATCTCCAAAAGTAGTATTAGATGAAATTGTCGAATCTGCCCTCAAAGGTGCGGCTTTGTGGGATGAAGTCAAAGATAAACTTCATCAGTCTGCTACAGGTCTTTCTGGTGGACAACAACAACGTCTCTGTATCGCTAGGGCTTTAGCGGTTAAACCCAAGGTTTTACTAATGGATGAACCCTGTTCAGCCCTTGATCCGATCGCTACAATGAAAGTAGAAGAATTAATTCACAAATTACGAACAGAATTCACGATTGTGATTGTTACTCATAATATGCAGCAAGCAACTCGCGTTTCTGATTTTACTGCTTTTTTCAGCACTGATGAAAGTCGCATTGGTCAAATGGTGGAATTCGGGGAGACTAGTCAAATCTTTCGGAATCCGCTAGATACTCGCACCCATGACTATGTGTCTGGACGATTCGGTTAAGTACATACAATAGAAAAGTGTAGATTGAGGGTAATCAGGATTTAAAATTAATTGCATTCCTATTCCCAAATCCGAAATCGGTATGACTCATTCTACAGATATTGTCACCTTAGCTCGTTGGATGGCGGCTGATTTTAGCAATCAAGCCCAGGTTTTTGAGAATCCGGCTTTTTTTGCCCATATTCGTGTATGTATGCGTCCCCTGGATTGGGGGGTATTATCAGGGGTAAGTTTGTTCGTGGAACAAGCTTATGATTATATGCTGAATAAGCCCTATCGGGTGCGGGTGTTACATCTGACGACGGTGGGGGATAAAATCCATATTGAAAACTATACTGTCAAAGATGAAAAAGACTTTTATGGTGCTTCCCGTGATTTACCAAGATTGCAGACTTTAACGAGCGATCGCTTGGAAAGACTCTGTGGTTGTAACATGATTGTAGAGTGGACTGGGAACAAATTCCAAGGCACAGTCGAACCAGGAAAAGGCTGCATTGTCATCCGTGACGGGCAAAGAACCTATTTAGATAGTGATTTTGAACTTGATGGTCAACAGTTCATCAGCCGCGACAGAGGACGAAATCCTGATACTGATGAACATATTTGGGGTTCTGTCGCAGGGCCATTTTACTTTGCGCGCTGGGCGAATTTTGCCGAAGAAGTGAAGTTAAATCCCTAAGATCCATTGGAGGACAGGCTTTTTGTCTGTCCAGTTAAGTAAAAACATGAATCTTCAAAAAAATTTCTCCTAGATGGTGCAAATTTGGAAAAATGGTGCTACGATTAGTAATTGTGGGCGCGGCGACATAGCCAAGTGGTAAGGCAGAGGTCTGCAAAACCTCCATCCCCCGGTTCAAATCCGGGTGTCGCCTTTGAGAAAAATCAGCCAAAACCGATTAATTCACGGTTTTAGGTAGTTCTAGGACGGGTTTAATACTCGTCCTTAATTTTTTGGGTAAGTTTGGGCTAAGTATACCTTTAGCTATGCGACAACTATCTTTAGTGCTATTTTGTGCTGTTTAAATATGTTGGCAATGTGGTATATTTGACCTTACATAGACTGATTCACAATATATATATCTAATATGCCAGAAAAGCAATTAATTGAGTTTGCTTTGGAAGATGGAACTACTTTTTTAGTAGAAGTAGACAAACAACCAACCCAACCAGGAGCGCCGAAAGCCGTATCACGGGGAAATGGAGTTTCTGTCACTGCTGCTAGTAAAAAGTTTGATCAAGCATTAGAGGAAATTAAGCCTGTTATTACTACTGTTGTTTCTAAACTCAAGGATATTGATATTACCCCCGATGAAACAGAAATAAAATTTGGTGTCAAACTAACTGCTAATGCTGGAATTGTATTTAGTTCTTTGGGAAGTGAACTAACTTTTGAAATCACCGTGAAGTGGAATAACAAAACAGCATAGTTAGTTTATGGTAGATGCTAAAATAAAAGAATTACATAAAAACCACATTGCCAGAATTTATCATCTTTCTGATGAGGTAAAAGGTGCAGGTTTATTGATATATGATAAATATATTATTACCTGCGCTCATGTAGTTGCAGATGCTTTAGATATTGCACATTCTACTCCAGAAAAACCTTCAGATTTAGTAAAGGTTGATTTCCTTTTTCCTGCGGAAAAAAATAAGCCAAAGTTTGAAGCGAAAGTTATTGCATGGAAACCTCGATCTGATATTTATAAATATGAAGAAGATATAGCTATTCTGGAATTACAAGGTAATTTACCAACAAGTTATATATCTTTTCCATTAAGTTTGGAAGTATCATATCAACATCAATTCTCTGTTTTAGGATTTCCTATAGGACATGATGAGGGGGTAACTACAGAAGGAAAACTTGTAGATACTAATGGTTCTGGTTTGGTACAGATGGATGTAGAAACTCAATCTAAATTTTATATTGAATCAGGTTTTAGTGGTGCGCCTGTTTGGGTTGAAAAATTGGCTAGTTTTGTGGGAATAGTTGTATCTTCAGAACTTGATCCAGATGGACAACCTTATGCGGGAGTACGAAGAAATGTTAAAGTGGGATACATGATTCCTGCAAAAATCATAATTGAATCTTGGAGTTTTTTAAGCCTCATTCAAGCCTTAACTGCTAATCTGGATACAGCTATAAATTCTGCTATTCAAACAGCTTATAAGGCGTGTTATTCATGGGGAAATCTACTAATCACAGTAGAAGGTATTGTTAAAGATTTGTATAATCTGGATAAACGTAGTTTAGATAGTAACATAAAATTTAATCATAACGACAATACAGCAAAATTTATCAAATATTTAATTACTAATTCTCAGATTCCTCAAACAAAGTTAGAAGATTTAAAAAAATGGGGAAGTAATAATATAGAAGATTTTGATAAACTGATTCAAGATGTTAATAAACCAGATAGAAATACTGATACTATCCTAGAATCATACATATTAATTAAAATTGAACCTTCAAAAATAAACTCAAAGAAATTTAATATTAGTGTTTGGGTAATTCCTAATATACAAAATAATGAAGACTGTCTTAAAATAGATGTTTCTGATTCTCCCAATGATAGTTTTAAACTTGAGCAAATACCAAAAACATTAAATTTAATTCTCACAGAAAAAATAACAGTTCCTTTACAGAAAGATATCAACTTAGTCTTTTTTATGCCTACGGAAATGCTTAACTATCCTGTAGAACAATGGATAATAACAGAAAATAATGTTCCATTCCATTTGTGTAAAAAGTATCGGGTAATTGTTCGTGATTATAAACGATTATTGCCACAATATCTTAAAAATCAAGGGATTTGGTTAAATAAATGGGAGCAACTTACTAAAAATCAAGTCTGTCAGAAAATATTTAAAATATATCAAGAAAATCATGACCCAGATATTCTTTTAGAAATGCTTGATGATGCGATAGGAATTATCATAACTGCATTTTCAGATCAAGAATACAAGGAAATCTTTGCTTACTTTTTAAACTCTGCTAGGGGTAATTCACGAATTACCTCTACCAGAAATCAAAACCTTTGAATTTGAATCTGCTATCATCACAGAAAATGAGACATCTATCAACTTAGAACCTTTTGATTTTGAAGTTGCTACTATTGAGCTTAAAAAATTAGGATGGCCGAAACAAAAAACAGAATTGAGTATTAAGAGAAAACAAAAACAAGCCCAGCAGTTTATAGAAGACTTAGGTAATGGTATTCAACTAGAAATGGTAGCAATTCCTGGCGGAACTTTTATGATGGGTTCACCAAAAAATGAGCCAGGACGCAGGGAAACTGAGAGTCCCCAGCATCAAGTTACAGTACCACCGTTTTTATTGGGTAAATATCCTGTTACCCAAGCACAATGGCAAGTAGTAGCTACTTTACCTCAAGTCAACCAAGAACTAAAACCAAACCCATCTAGGTTTGAAGGAGCAAATCGCCCTGTAGAACCGGTTTCTTGGCATGATGCGGTGGAGTTTTGTAACCGACTATCAAATCACACTCAAAGACCCTATAGACTGCCCAGTGAAGCAGAATGGGAATATGCCTGTCGTGCCGGAACTACCACACCATTTCATTTTGGTGAGACGATTACCACAGATTTAGCTAATTATAATGGTAACTATACTTATGGTGATGGAGTTGAAGGAATTCGGAAAGGAGAAACAACAGAAGTAGGAAGTTTTAAAATAGCCAATGAATTTGGATTATATGATATGCACGGCAATGTGTGGGAATGGTCTCAAGATGATTGGCATGATAATTATGAAGATGCGCCTACAGATGGAAGCGCGTGGATAAGTCTAAGCTTTGATTCTAAGCTGCTGCGCGGTGGTTCGTGGGGCTACAGTCCTGGTATTTGCCGTTCTGCTTATCGCCACAACAGCTACCTCGTGGGCAGCAACAGCTATGTCGGTTTTCGGGTTGTATGTAGTGGTGCGGAGTAGACTCTGTAGCTCTTTATACTCTTATTTTTTGCCCTTTACCTTTGTAATTGTCTGAATCAGGATAACCAGGATTTAAGGATTTACAGGATGGGTTGGTCGTTTTGTTTATAGGTTTTCTGATACTGATTTTTATTGATTGTTTTATTAAGGTATTCCCTGGAAATATCATTGTCAGAATCAGGATAACCAGGATTTAAGGATTTACAGGATGGGTTGGTCGTTTTGTTTATAGGTTTTCTGATACTGATTTTCATTGATTGTTTTATTAAGGTTAAGGTATTCCCTGGAAATATCATTGTCAGAATCAGGATAACCAGGATTTAAGGATGTACAGGATGGTTTGATGGTTTTGTTGATGGGTTTTTTGATCATGATTTTTATTGATTGTTTTATTAAGGTATTCCCTAGAAATATCATTGTCAGAATCAGGATGTCCAGGATTTAAGGATGTACAGGATGGTTTGATGGTTTTGTTGATGGGTTTTTTGATCATGATTTTTATTGATTGTTTTATTAATGTATTCCCTGGAAATATCATTGTCTGAATCAGGATGTCCAGGATTTAAGGATTTACAGGATGGGTTGGTCGTTTTGTGGATGGGTTTTTTGATCATGATTTTTATTGATTGTTTTATTAAGGTATTCCCTAGAAATGTCAAATATCCTGTTAATCCTCTAATCCTGGATATCCTGATTCAGACAAAAATTAAACTCAATATCCATTAATTTAAGACTATGAAAGACTATAGAAATGTCAAACATCCTGTTAATCCTCTAATCCTGGATATCCTGATTCAGACAAAAATTAAACTCAATATCCATTAATTTAAGACTATGAAAGACTATAGAAATGTCAAACATCCTGTTAATCCTCTAATCCTGGATATCCTGATTCAGACAAAAATTAAACTCAATATCCATTAATTTAAGACCGTGAAATACTATCAACAACATCCTAACGCCTTTCCTCTTCAATATCTCCAAGACTTGTGGGGAGAAATCCAAGCTTGTCCCTATTTTGCTATCAATAACCTCAACCGAGATTTTATCAATACTAAAGGCTTTTCTGTGGTATTTCAACGTCAAGGTTTAGCAGAAGTTATCCAAAAATTCCCCTATTTTAAGCCTTATTTAGATTTGGCACTTTTACCTAATTGTAATGCTTTTTATCTGAATCCTTTACTACTCAAAGCAGGTTCTCGCGTTGACCCCCATATTGACCGGTCTTTGCGTTCCTATTGTAAAACCGTTGAACCTCCTGCATCTGTGAGCGTTCTTTATGTACGTGTACCAGAAGATATGGAGGGAGGAGAATTGGTGCTGAAGTTGCAAAAACGCCAAGTGGGACAAATTAAACCGCAAACCAATTCTTTAATTTACTTTCAGGGTGATTTAACTCATTCTGTCAATGCAGTGACAACTCCTGGAAATCGGTTAAGTCTTGTGTGTGAACAGTATAGTTTAAGTGAAGATGAACTTGAAGAAATACCAGAGTTTACATTAGAATCAAGAGCTAATCAAGGGAATGGAAAAAAACAAAAAAAGTAGGCTGATGTCAAAGGATGATATGATCAACTTGTAAAATACGCAAATACTATAAATATAGATTTCCCCATTTCTTTACCGATAAAAGAACTTCACAAAAAAGATTATCCAGTCTTATGGGGTATTTTTGATTTGTAAGTCTCTGAAACAATTTTTTAGGAGTATGTTAGAGGTGTTTATCTAAAAATTAACATTACTACCATTACCTCTAAGTGCAATGAAGCATAATCGCCTGATAGCTTTAATATCGGTATTCACACTAGCAATTAGTTTATCTGCCTGTGGAGAAACTAACTCAACGAATCCCACTCCTAACAAATCTTCCAGTCAAACTACAACTGCTTCCAGCAAACTAGATTTAGGAGGTAATATTGAATTAACAGGTGCCGGTGCTACTTTTCCGTCACCCCTTTACCAAACCTGGTTTGCGGAGTTAAACAAAAAATACCCCAATTTAAAAGTTAACTATCAGCCAGTTGGTAGTGGTGCTGGTGTTGAGCAGTTTACCAAAGGGACAGTAGACTTTGGTGCTAGTGATGTAGCCATGAAAGATGAAGAAATTCAGAATATCCCCGCAGATAAAGGAGTGATCTTACTACCTGTAACTGCTGGTAGTATTGTTCTGGCTTATAACTTACCAGATATTGCTGATAGCTCAGGTGGCGTAGCCATACTCAAACTACCACGAGCAGTTTATATTGATATTTTACTAGGTAAAATCAAATCTTGGGATGATCCGGCGATCGCTCAAGCTAATCCTGATGTAAAATTACCAAAAGACGAGATAAAAGTTATTTATCGGGCTGATGGTAGCGGGACTACAGGCGTTTTTACCAAACACCTTAGCGCCATTAGTCCAGAATGGAAAACTAAAGTAGGTGACGGTAAAAGTGTAAAATGGCCTGTAGGAATTGGTGCTAAAGGCAATGAAGGTATTACCGCCCAAATTCAACAAACTCCAGGCGCTATTGGTTATGTAGAATATGGCTATGCCAAACAAAGTAATCTCAAATTTGCGAGTTTAGAAAATAAAGCTAAAAAGTTTGTTTTGGCTTCTGAAGAATCAGCATCTAAAACTTTAGCATCAGTAACTTTACCAGAAAATCTTCGCGCTTTTATTTCTGATCCTGAAGGGGAAGGTTCTTACCCAATCGTCACTTATACTTGGATTCTCGCTTATAAAAAATATGCTGATGCTGGTAAAGCCAAGGCAATAGAAGCAACTATTGAGTACGCTTTAACCGATGGACAAAAGTTAGCTACTCAATTAGGGTATGTTCCTTTACCAGCAAATGTGATTGCTAAAGTGGCTGCTGCTGCTGATCAAATTAGTCCTGATTATAAAATCTCTCTTGGCGCTGATCCTAAAACTACAAAGTAATGACAAGCTAGTACCGCAGGGCGGAATTAAAAATTAACAATTAAAAATTAAAAAGCAGATGGTATAAGCTTTTCAGGGATTTTTAATGGTTGCTTAACTTACGCCGTATTGTACTAGTTTTGAGAAAGTTAGCTTTTTCCCACATCTTAGAGTCAGCATTCATGTCCATAAATTTTCCAGAAACCCCATTAGTAACGAAAAATCGCTCGGAAATAGACAGAAATCTAGATCGGAGCTTTATTTGGTTAACTCGAATTTTTGCCCTAGCAATTGCTGGGATTTTATTATGGATTACCTTGCAAGTTGCTATTGCGGCCAGTCCAGCTATCCAAAAATTCGGGATTAATTTCTTAATCACCAGCAATTGGAACCCTGTTAATGATGAATATGGGGTATTACCTGCGATTTATGGGACTCTCATGAGTTCTTTAATCGGACTAGTTTTAGCAGTTCCGATTGGTGTGGGGACGGCGATTTTATTGAGTGAGGATTTTTTGCCATCCCAGGTAAAATTGGTACTGGTATTTTTAGTAGAATTATTAGCTGCCATTCCCAGTGTTGTCTACGGAGTCTGGGGAATTTTTGTTTTAATCCCGATTTTAACTGATTTGGGCAAATGGCTGCATCGTTATTGGGGCTGGCTACCTATTTTTAGTACCTCACCTACAGGGCCAGGAATGTTACCTGCGGGAGTGATCTTAGCAATTATGACTTTGCCAATTATCACCGCTATTTCTCGTGATGCTTTGATTTCTGTACCTTCGGGTTTACGTCAAGCTGCCTTGGCAATCGGTGCAACCCGTTGGGAAACAATTTTTCAAGTTATTATCCCCGCTGCTTTTTCTGGCATTGTCAGTGCGGTGATGTTGGCACTTGGTAGAGCCATGGGTGAAACAATGGCTGTGACAATGTTAATTGGTAATGCCAATAATATTAACATCTCTTTCTTAGCACCATCTAATACAATTTCTTCCCTACTAGCAAATCAATTTGCTGAAGCTAATGGGTTACAAGTTGCTGCTTTAATGTATGCAGCTTTAATCCTATTTCTATTGACGATGATAGTCAATATTCTGGCAGAGTTTATTGTGGCGCGAGTCCAGAGACTATAGTGATAGGTTAAATTATGACTTCTTCTTTTGAGCAAAGAAGCCTGACTCGTTCTCCTTCCTCTCCTCGGACATTGTTGAATACAGCAATGACTGGATTAGCTTTTATCTGTGGAGCATTGGCACTAGTCCCCTTGTTGGCAGTGCTTTATTATGTAGTAATTAGAGGGTTTAGTAGTTTAAATCTCAATATTTTTACGCAGTTACCACCGCCGCCTTTTGGCAAAAATGGCGGTTTTGGTAATGCCATTGTTGGCACAATTCTCATGGTCGGGATTGCCGCTGTCATTAGTGTTCCCTTTGGTGTATTGGCCGCAATTTATTTAAATGAGTTTAGTTCCCAAAAGATTGCTAGATGGATACGTTTTGCTACTAACGTCCTCAGTGGTGTTCCTTCTATTATTGCTGGGGTATTTGCCTATGGAATTGTGGTTTTGACCTTAGTAAACCTGAATTTAGGCTCTTACTCAGCCCTGGGGGGTGGATTTGCCTTAGCAATTTTGATGTTACCTATTATTGTAAAAACTACAGACGAAGCTTTGCAATTAGTATCTCAAGATTTGCGGCAAGCGTCTGTTGGATTAGGTGCAAGTAATTTGCAAACTGTGATCCTGGTGGTATTGCCGGCTGCATTACCAACAATTGTCACTGGTTCTACTTTGGCGATCGCTCGGGCTGCTGGAGAAACAGCACCATTAATATTTACGGCTCTTTTTTCTGCTTTTTGGCCGGATAGCATTCTCAAACCTACTGCTTCTCTCGCGGTTTTAGTCTACAACTTTGCTACTTCTCCCTTCCCAACTTGGCAATCTCTAGCTTGGGCTGCGTCTTTAATCCTCGTAATGATGGTTTTAATTACTAGTATTATTACTCGCTGGGTGACTAAACAAAAGGTTTAGTTAACAAAACTGAAACTCATCCCGAAAAACTTATTCTTTAAGTATTTATGGCTACTACAATTAGCACGATTAATGGGGCTGAATCGGTTTTACGCACAGAAGATCTCAATATCTACTACGGCAATTTTTTGGCTGTACAGAATGTTTGGCTAGATATTCCTAAAAATCGGGTGACGGCTTTTATCGGACCATCCGGCTGCGGTAAAAGTACATTATTGCGATGTTATAACCGTCTAAATGATTTAATCGCATCATTTAGAGCCGAAGGTAAAGTTTATTTCTATGATAAAAATCTCTATGCACCCAATATTGATCCCGTAGAGGTGCGGAGACGTATTGGTATGGTGTTTCAAAGACCCAATCCATTTCCCAAGTCAATTTATGAAAATATTGCTTTTGGGGCCAGAATTAATGGCTACAGGGGTGATATGAATGAATTAGTAGAACGGAGTTTGCGACAAGCGGCTTTGTGGGATGAAGTCAAGGATAAATTGCGCCAAAATGGTTTATCTTTATCCGGTGGACAACAACAACGTTTATGTATTGCCCGAGCGATCGCTGTCCAACCAGAAGTTATCCTCATGGATGAACCATGTTCTGCTCTTGATCCTATTTCTACCTCGCGGGTTGAAGAACTAATTCATGAACTTAAAGAGCAATATACCATCGTCATAGTCACTCACAATATGCAGCAAGCATCACGAGTATCTGATAAAACGGCGTTTTTTAATGTCAGAGCCTCAGAATCAGGTGGACGGGCTGGGTATTTAGTAGAGTACAATTCGACAGAGCTAATTTTCAGCAACCCTCAACAGGAAGATACCAAAGCTTACATTAGCGGTAAATTTGGTTAATGCTGAGATGATAGAACAAGTGGTAAAAATGTTTTGGTGGTTGCTGATAATTAACAGTTAACCAAGAATTGATCCGTTTTTGGAGGAGTGCCAGCAGAATGTCTAACACTATTTTATCCAATTCTCGTTTTCCTACCAGGAATTTTGGGAAGATCTTATCCTTGAGTATATTGATATGCGCGACTTTTATATTACCTGCATCGGCGCAAGAAAAGGCAAAATTATGGCGAACTTTAACCGTGAGTGGACGGGGAGTAGAAACAATTTCTACAACTTTATCTCAAGTGAGTTTAGGTGTGGAAATTCAAGGAAAAACCGCTGAAGATGTCCAAAAAGAAGCGGCTCGTAAATCATCCGCTGTGGTGACATTGCTGAAAAAACGTAATGTGGAAAAATTGACAACTACAGGAATTCGCCTGAATCCAGTGTATAGCTACAGCAATAATGTCCAACGAATCACTGGTTATGCTGCCAGTAATACAGTCAGTTTCCGCATTCCTACAGATCAAGCCGGAACATTGTTAGATGAAGCTGTGAAGGCTGGAGCGACACAAATTAACGGTGTGAGTTTTATTGCTAGTGATGAAGCAATTGCGATCGCCCAAAAACAAGCTCTGAAAAAAGCTACCCAGGATGCCCAACAGCAAGCAGAAGCCGTTTTAAGTAGCCTGGGATTACAACAAAAAGAAATTGTCAGTATTCAAGTCAATGGTGCAACTCCACCACCACCTCCCATGCTTTACCGGGCTGAGGCTAAATTAGCTAATGCAGATGCTTCTACTCCCATAATTGCTGGTGAACAGGAAGTACAAGCATCAGTAACATTGCAAATTAGTTATTAGTCAGTGGTCAGTGGTCAGTGGTCAATGGCAAGGAAAAAACAACTAACAACTGTACGGGCGAAGCATTTGGAGAACTATTTTTGGCAATGACCGATAATTTATCTTCCAAATGCTTCGCCCCTACTAACAACTAACAACTCACTAATTAGAAATTATCTGGAGACATATCTGCTCCCCCACCTTCACCATCACGCTTAGAACCTAGTAATTCTAGTTGCTCGACATTGATAACTGGACTAGAACGGTTAACTCCGCTTTGGCGATCGCTCCAGGAATCAAACCGCAAAGAACCTTTAACGCCTATTTGTTTGCCTTTCCGAACATAATTACCCGCAACTTCCGCAGTTTTTCCCCATAATTCTAAGTTAAACCAGTCTGTATGTTCTCCCTCACGGGTACGACGACTGACTGCTAGAGTTAATCTACATTTAACTTTACCCGAATCAAAAAACTTCATATCAGGATCGATGCCTACACGGCCAATAAGAGTGACAACATTAATGCTCATAGCTTTTATTTCTTAGTAACTTTGTATTGTACTATTCCGGATTCTATAATAACTAATTGTGAAAGTATTGAAAATATGTTATAATCCCAACAGTTAACTCGCACAAAAATTCAAAAAATACTTGACATTAAAAAAAATATACGGTTATACTGAGTTACCATGAGAAAATAGAACATAAGATTCGTGAAACTAAAATCAAGATTGACAAAACCTAGATAAAAAAATAGTCTAGGTTACTGGAGTCAGGCAAGCAAACATCATGGAATCTATCAATCATTATTAACTTTTATCTTTGTAGTTATAAGTATCGCAAATAAGGGGCAAAGAGAAGCGTGGATCTTTTCAGAAATTTTCGTCCATCATGGGATATGGGTATCGACCTTGGTACAGCCAATACCCTAGTTTATGTGTCTGGTAAAGGAATTGTCCTGCAAGAACCTTCTGTAGTTGCCATTGATCAAAATCTCAAGGTGGCACTGGCAGTGGGAGAAGAGGCCAAAAAAATGCTCGGACGGACACCAGGCAATGTAATTGCCCTCCGTCCCCTGCGTGACGGTGTGATTGCTGACTTTGACACGGCTGAATTGATGCTAAAAAGCTTTATTCAGCGGGTAAATGAGGGAAGATCCCTGATGCGTCCCCGCATTATCATTGGCATTCCTAGTGGTGTCACAGGAGTAGAAAGACGGGCTGTCATGGATGCAGCCAATCAAGCCGGAGCGAGGGAAGTATATTTAATTGATGAACCAGTTGCAGCGGCAATCGGTGCGGGACTGCCAGTTGCAGAACCTACGGGTAACATGATCATTGATATAGGTGGTGGCACAACAGAAGTAGCGGTATTAAGTCTTCAGGGTACAGTAATTAGCGAGTCAGTCCGCATTGCTGGAGATGAACTAACCGAAGCGATTACTCAGTATATGAAGAAAATTCATAATCTGGTAATTGGTGAACGGACTGCTGAGGATATTAAGATTAAGATTGGTTCTGCCTATCCGACCGCAGATGATAATGATAGTGTCATGGAAGTCCGGGGCTTGCATTTACTTTCTGGATTACCCAGAACTGTAAGCATCAAAGGCCCAGAAATTCGGGAAAGCATGGTAGAGCCTCTAGCGGTAATTATCGAAGCAGTGAGACGGACACTAGAACGGACACCTCCAGAACTGGCAGCAGACATTATTGATCGCGGGATCATGTTGGCAGGAGGTGGTGCATTACTCAAAGGTCTGGATACATTAATTAGTCATGAGACAGGTCTTGTGACTCACATTGCGGCGGACCCTTTAAGCTGTGTAGTGTTGGGAACAGGTCGTGTATTAGAAAACTTCAAACAATTGGAGAGAGTATTTAGCGGGCATTCCCGTAATATGTAGTAGGAATATATGGGTTCTGTATTTATTCATAAGACCTCGCGGTAAGTGGGAAACGAGCGTGGCTTGGCTCCCAACAGAGGGAAGCGACACGAGGGATTTTAATCCCTGTGGTATGCTAGAATGAAATCGTGAGTAAGAACAATAAACATCTACGTGTTGAAACATCCTAGTACGGAGAAATCCCGGCTCCTATGAAACAACGGTTAGGTTCAAGTCCTAGCGGCAGTATGACAAGAAAGAGCAAGTAATGGCAGGTTGTGGAGCGTACCGCATCTTGGCTTAGTGATGGACTCACAAAAACACTGAAAACAATAAAAGTAAGCGCAATTTCGACACCTTGATTGGTGGTTGTATTGAGCGTCTAGGCGGCGTTTGACGGTCGCAGCGAGATTAGATTAGGCTAAACCTTTAATCTAATTCTGTCAGTAGAATCTCAGTGGCTGTCTTCCCTGAGAGTGTCAAAATTATAGAATCCATTAGACAGCTTCGGTAAATATTGTAGAGACGTTCCATGGAACGTCTCTACAAGGTTTTTAGGTCACGCATATTTAATTTCCGGAGATGTCTATTGTTTTCAACAGAAGTATAGGGAAGTTGAGGGATAATGATCACGGAAAGTCTTACTAAGGAGTATAGATTAAATAAAGTACAAAATTAGGATGCGTTACGCTTTGCTAACACACCATTTCCGGTTAAATCAGAATTGCAGGTGATTAAATTTGCGTTCCTAAGCAATATTTTTGTAACTCCTGAATAATTTATAAAAATATATACAGGTATATTTATGTTTACTTTAAAGCGCTGGTGGGAATATAAGGGATTACAAATAGGGTTATTGGCCTTAGTTTTAGGTAGTGCTTGGACAATCAGAGAAACAAAAGGGGCATTATTACGCGAAATCTATCAAGGAATCACCATTCCATTACAGATGGTGCAGTCAGGGACGATTCCTGAGCAAAGTATTAAAGATGCAAGATCTTTAGAATTACAGACTCGCATCGTCGATCTAGAAAGCCAAAATGAAAAATTAAAAAGTTTATTGAGTTACGTAGAAAAAGAAACCTTGCCACAGAAGCCAATTATAGCAAGGGTAATTGGACGGAGTGCAGATCATTGGTGGCAACAGGTAATTTTGAATCGAGGGACTGCATCAGGCATTCAAGAAGGTTCTATTGTTAAAGCCGATGGGGGATTGGTAGGTTTAGTAGAAAGTGTGACGACTAATACTAGCAGTGTATTGTTGGTTAGTGATTTAAAAAGTCAAGTGGGTGTAACTGTCAGCCGCACATCAGCTAAAGGAGTTTTGCAAGGTGATGCTTCCGCTGAAGGGGTGTTAGAGTTTTATGAAAAAGTGCCTAATGTTAAAGTAGGCGATTTAGTTTCTACATCTACTTATAGTCAGAAGTTTCCCGCTGGTTTAGCCATAGGTAAAATTAAGTCGTTGGATTTAAAGAAACTCCCGGCATCAATCGCTAAAGTGGAGTTATTTCCGCCAATTCGGTATTTAGATTGGGTAACTGTTTATCCTCAACCAGAGAAACAATATTTAGAAACTCCGAATTTGACGAAATGATGGACAAGGTTAATTAGTGTAAGTAGGTGAACGGAAAAAAACCGTAGACGCGAAGCGGCTTCTCGAAGAGTAATATGCCTCTTGCCTCTTGTTACTGAGCGAAGTCGAAGTATTGCCTCTTGCCTAGTGCCATAACGACGATTTTCAATGCTAACCTACTTAAATGACTCAAATCTACCACTCGCACCAGACTGCTTTTCTAATTTGCCAACAGAATTTGATTTTTTGGTTAAGCTAGATATAGGTTCTGGGGCGATATTATCGTACCGACTAGTTTAAGTACAATACTTATATTGATTCAGAACCCTGTTCGACTGCTAAAAACTGCAAATTTAAGACTTAAATGACCATTTTATCCCTTTTTCACCCATCCTTTAATTTTTATCCAACCCATATCAGTATATTCATAGTATAAAAACTCTGTACAAATACATCCCCATATTTACGTAACTGAACCCACCCCTGTGATCGCAGATCAGGTTGGTTGTCATAAAAATTTATATTCGGAGTCATCAAATTATTCAAACTACTTTCATAGAGTATTCTTCAAATTTTAGGTGTCCATCTAGGATATCCTAGATGCGTATCCTCAATAGTCTTCTCTCCTGAAGCATTGATAATCCTCTGAAATCATCCCTACAGTCGATGAAAAAATCTATTGATGAAGATCAGCCCATTCCTTCTCCAGAATCCTATCCCGTACCTCTTTAGGAGTAAAATTGAATATCATCTAGTTTACAATCCTGTTACTAGGTCAATTTTATTGGTAGATTTTGATCAGACAACATATTTACAAGTCCCGGAGGTGAAACAAGTTAAATAATTCGGATCTCAACTGGGATATTTTGTCCAAATTTTGGCTTTAAAAGAGGTAAGATAATGGCTATACATAATTATGTACCTTAAAGATATTAGCGAAATTACCACTTGATAATTGCTATAATCTATTCTTCCCTCTAACATTCTTATCTATTATTTAGGTGTAAATTTTTATGGGTTCTCCAATGAATCGTCTGTCTATTTTTGTAGACGGAAACAATATGTTCTATGCTCAACAAAAAAATGGTTGGTTTTTTGACCCCCGACGGGTTTTAGAATATTTCAAATACGAACAGTCAGAAACTACATTAATCAATGCTTTTTGGTACACTGGATTAAAAGACCCACAAGACCAACGGGGTTTCCGAGATGCACTCATCAGTTTAGGATATACAGTTCGCACGAAAATCCTCAAAGAGTATTATGATGATGCTTCTGGTCGTTACTCCCAAAAAGCGAATTTAGATATTGAAATTGTCGTTGATATGTTTAATACGGTAGATCAATATGACCGAGTTGTATTATTCAGCGGAGATGGTGATTTTGAAAGAGCTATCGAACTATTACGCTCAAAAAATACGCATATTACAGTAGTATCAACTGAAGGAATGATCGCCAGAGAACTACGTAATGCTACTGATAGATATATAGACTTGAATGATATTAGAGATAGAATAGAAAAAACTGACGGTTAACTTAACTTAGCTTAGTATTTATTCACAAATCTCAAAGTTAAAAATTCTGATTTCACAGTTCCAGTTATTTTATCAAGCAAGAATTGAGGAATTAGAAGTCGGTGATGATTATAAATTCTCTAAGACTGACAAATCAAACCACATTTGATTAATTCTAATTCCCTAATGTTCTTTTATTCAGCCCATTCTCAAAACTAAGAGAGGTCAAGCTAATGAGCAAGCAAACCGATAGAATTATTATCTTTGACACCACATTGCGTGATGGAGAACAGTGTCCTGGAGCAACTCTCAACATAGACGAAAAGCTAGTTATTGCTAAACAACTAGCACGCTTAGGAGTAGATATTATTGAGGCTGGTTTTGCTTTTGCTAGTCCTGGAGATTTTGAAGCAGTTAGCAAAATTGCCCAAACTGTGGGAACGGAAAATGGTCCGGTAATTTGTAGTTTGGCCAGAGCCAGACATGATGATATTAAAGCCGCAGCGGAGGCTATCAAACCTGCTGCTAAAGGCAGAATTCATACTTTTATTGCTACTTCTGATATCCACCTGCAATATAAGTTAAAAAAGACCAGACCGGAAGTAGTTGCCATTGCTGAAGAAATGGTAGCCTATGCCAAAACCTTCACTGATGATGTCGAATTTTCTCCAGAAGATGCGGGACGATCTGATCCAGAATTTTTGTATGAAGTTTTGGAAAGAGCGATCGCCGCTGGAGCAACAACTGTTAATATTCCTGATACCGTAGGTTACACCACACCCAGCGAATTTGGGGGCATCATTAAAGGCATTACCGAAAATGTCCCCAACATTGACAAAGCCATTATTTCCGTTCACGGCCATAATGATTTAGGTTTAGCAGTTGCTAACTTTTTGGAAGCTGTGAAAAACGGCGCTCGTCAATTAGAATGTACCATCAATGGTATTGGTGAAAGAGCCGGAAATGCAGCTTTAGAAGAATTAGTGATGGCTTTGCACGTCCGCAGACAATATTTTAATCCCTTCTTGGGACGGGCTGAAAATTCGGAAGCACAACTCACGAATATTGACACCAAACAAATCTATAAAACCTCCCGTTTGGTTTCCAATTTAACGGGAATGTTGGTGCAACCAAATAAAGCCATTGTCGGTGCAAATGCCTTTGCTCATGAATCGGGAATTCATCAAGATGGGGTATTGAAAAATAAACTCACCTATGAGATTATGGATGCCCAATTAATTGGTTTATCCGACAATCAAATAGTATTGGGTAAACATTCTGGCAGAAATGCTTTTCGTACCCGCTTGCAAGAATTGGGTTTTGAACTATCAGAAACCGAATTAAATAAAGCCTTCGTCAAATTCAAAGACGTAGCGGATAAAAAGAAAGAAATCTCTGATTGGGATTTGGAAGCCATTGTCAATGATGAAATCCAACAAGCACCAGATTTATTTAAGGTAGAGTTGGTACAGGTTTCCTGTGGTAGTAACGCTCAACCTACTGCTACTGTAACTCTTCGCACTCCCGACGGAGAAGAATTAACTGATGCAGCCATTGGTACAGGTCCAGTAGATGCGGTGTACAAAGCCATCAATCGGGTAGTGAATGTACCGAATGAATTGATTGAGTTTTCTGTGCAATCTGTCACCGGAGGAATTGATGCTTTAGGAGAAGTGACAATTCGCTTACGCCATGAATCCCGTGTATTTTCAGGTCATGCGGCTAATACCGATATTATTGTGGCATCGGCTCAGGCTTACGTAAATGCACTAAATAGACTGGTTTCAGCTTTACAGCAGGAAGTGAAGGAAGAAGTCACAGCGTAATATTATGGTGGGTTAGATAAATAAGAGAACTCCACAGAATGATTGATCCTATAGGAATCCGGTTTGATTGTTGTTCATTATACTGAGACTCAATCGTTGATTCGATGGGGTTTACGGTTTACAGCTTGTTCAAAAATCAAATAGTAGCCCTATATAATGAGAGAAGATAATTTCAGTGTGCAGCTAACCTAATGCGTCCAAAATCTATCATTGAACTAACAGAGAACCTAAAATATCTGTACATAAAAACAGCCAAAAAACTCAAGGGAAGCGATCGAAGACAATTCATGGCAGAAGTAGTTAAAGGATTGGGAATAGGTGGACAGACTTTAGTAGAACGAGAGTTAGGATGGAATAGACGTACCATCAGGAAAGGGATGCAGGAATTGGAGAGTGGTCAGCCGATAATTGATGGTTTTGACCGGAGTGGACGTAAGGGGGTAGAAACAAAATTACCAAACTTATTATTGGATATGAAATCCTTAGTAGATCCACAAAGTCAAACAGACCCCAGTTTTAAGAGTACAAAATGCTTCGCCCCTACTAACAACTGACAACTAACAACTGACAACTGACAACTGTACGGGCGAAGCATTTGGAGAACTATTTTTGGCAATGACCGATAATTTATCTTCCAAATGCTTCGCCCCTACTAACAACTGACAACTAACAACTGACAACTGACAACTGACAAATTAAATTAATCCCAGTTCGCGTTTTAATAAATTAATGGACTGTGTGCCGATATAATTTTCACAGCGAATGAGTTTAGGTGGACGAATTAGGTCTTCTAAGACTGTTTGCATAGCTGATTGTGCGGTAGAATAGCTGACTTGATCCGTACAAAAGATAATTTCTGAGCGTTTGACGATAGCGTGTAGTTTATAAGCATCCTTGGGTTGGGCAGTCATTACCAATAATTCATCCCCGCGTAAACCGTGTAAAATGACTTCTGTGGCTCTGAGAATGCCAGGACTAAGGCTAACTATGCCGATACAACTAGATTTGGCTAGGCTTTTAACTACAGCGAGTTCCTTGCTATAATCGTGAATATCTAAAGGAATAACCCGGACAGCTTTTGGTGAGGCGATCGCTTCCACTTCTCCGATAAAATAACGACTGGTGACTAATGTGGCTGAGGTAGTTTGGTCGAGGACGCTGATAAGTTCTTCCATTGCTACGAGTTGGACTGGGATTTGCAGGGATTCTTCCAACTCATTAATCATTAATTCCCCAACCCCAATATCTTGAGATGGGGTTACTACTAATACTCTGGTACTACAACGCAAACGCCAGTCCACTTCCGCTAAAAATAGTTCCCTGGCTTGATTGAGAGAACAGCCTTGACTAAGTAACTCATCTAGGGCTTGTTGCACTACCTTATAAGCATCAGGATGTTGTTTAAGCATGGGTGACTGGGATTTACTTCCACCCTCATGACCTTGGGTGCGGACATAGATTCCTGAACCTGCTAGACTTTCAACAAATCCTTGTTCCTCCAATTGGCGGTAAACTTTACTAATGGTATTGCGATGTAATCCAGTTTGCATTGCTAAAGCTCTGGTACTGGGCAGTTTATATGCAGGTGTATATTGCCCAGAAGCGATCGCAAATCGGATTTGATTAAATAGTTGATTAGATGCAGGAATTTCACTATCTGGCTGAATACGAAATTGAATCATTACCCATCCTGCTCCATAAGACTTATCCAAATGGCCATAATTTACCTGTTAAATATATGATTGATAAGTTAGTTTGCTTTGGAAAATATTACCACAGAAGAATACACCGATTTAGGAGTCAACAGTCAGAATGAATGAAGTAGGTTGGCCGCTCCGCCAACAGGGCTAATAAATATTATTAATTCTCGCCTATTCCCTTACTACCAACTTAATTATGACAGAGCCAACAATAAACACTTCAACAATTCAAATTTCTGAAGATAATTTGCAAATCGCCGCTTATTTAGCTAAACCAACAGCAACCGGTTCTTATCCAGGAATTGTGGTTTTGCAAGAGATTTTTGGCGTTAATGTGCATATTCGGGATGTCACAGAACGGATTGCTAAACTGGGATATGTAGCAATTGCTCCAGCACTGTTTCAGCGTCAAGCCCCTGGATTTGAGACTGGTTATACTGCCGACGCGATGGAAACAGGTAGAAATTATGCCTCACAAACCACAGCATCAGAACTTTTAAGCGATATTCAAGCAGCTATTAACTACCTGAAAACTTTACCCCAAGTCAAACCAGATGGATTTGGTTGTATTGGCTTTTGTTTTGGTGGTCACGTCGCCTATTTAGCTGCTACTCTCACTGATATTAAAGCCACTGCGTCCTTTTATGGTGCGGGAATTACTACCCGGACTCCTGGCGGTGGAAATCCCACGGTGACGCGGACATCAGAGATTAAAGGCACTATCTACACCTTTTTTGGTGCGGAAGATGCGAGTATTCCTCCAGAACAAGTGGAAGAGATTGCCGCCGAATTTGCAAAATATAACATTTCTCATCGGCTGTTTCGCTACGATGGATCTGATCATGGGTTTTTTTGTGACCGTCGTGCCAGTTATAATCCTAAAGCTGCGGCGGATGCTTGGGTGCAAGTCCAACAACTTTTTAGCCAATTGTCCTGACCACTGACAACTGACCACTGACAACTGTACGGGCGAAGCATTTGGAGAACTATTTTTTGCAATGATCGATAATTTATCTTCCAAATGCTTCGCCCCTACTGACAACTGTACGGGCGAAGCATTTGGAGAACTATTTTTGGCAATGACCGATAATTTATCTTCCAAATGCTTCGCCCCTACTGACAACTGACCACTGACAAATAATAATTTATCTTCAAACGTCATGAATTCCGAATCTAAACTTTCTCAAACAGCCAATTCGTCTTTTTCAATGGACGATTTTGCCAAAGCACTGGAAAAACACGATTACCAATTTCAAAAAGGACAAGTTGTTCGTGGCAAAATATTCCAAGTTGACCACGACGGTGCTTATGTTGACATTGGTGGTAAATCGTCGGCGTTTCTTCCCCAAGAGGAGGCTTCTTTGAGAGCAGTAACTGATTTGTCGGAAATATTACCGATGGATGAGGAACTAGAGTTTTTAATTATTCGGGATCAGGATGCTGAAGGTCAAGTTACCATTTCCCGTAAGCAATTGGAAATGCGGCAGATTTGGGAAAAACTAGCAGAAATACAAGAGAATTCCCAAACTGTTCAAGTGCGGGTAACAGGTGTTAATAAAGGTGGTGTCACTGTTGATCTTTTTGGTTTACGAGGTTTTATTCCGCGATCGCACCTGTCCGAACGTGATAACCTAGATGCACTCAAAGGTCAAAGTCTCACTGTGGGTTTTTTAGAAATTAATCGGGAAACCAATAAACTCGTTCTTTCTCAACGTTTAGCGGCTCGTTCTAGCAACTTCAGTTTATTAGAAATCGGTCAATTAATCGAAGGAAAAATCACCGGCATCAAACCTTTTGGTGTATTTGTAGATTTTAATGGTGTCAGCGCCTTACTACACATCAAACAAGTTAGCCAAAAATTCATTGAATCTTTAGACAAAGTCTTTCAAATTGGTCAACCAATCAAAGCTGTAATTATTGATTTAGACGAAGGTAAAGGTCGAGTGGCGATTTCTACCAGAGTCTTGGAAAACCACCCTGGTGAAGTTGTGGAAAACTTTGCAGAAGTGATGGCTTCAGCCGAATCTCGTGCTAATCGTGCGGCTAATAAAACGGCTGAATAGGTGATTGGTAATTGGTAATTGGTGATTGGTAGTGCGGGCATCTTGCCCGCTATAATAATATTAGAGAACTCCACAAAAAAGATGATCCAATTGAACGCAGATAAACGCAGATAAACGCAGATGAAGAGGGATAAATTAATTAATGGATTTCATGTTTCTGTGCAGCCTGATGTAAAATTGGTATAAGCTAAATATTAAAAAATCAGTCCGTAAAGAAATAAGATATAAAACTTCTATTTATGGATAATTTACCTGAAAATAAATCTAATTGCAATGCCGGTGGTGGTTTACCTGTTATCCAATACTGGATAGAAAAAACTCTGTCACCCCAAGGTTTACAATTATGGCAAACTCTCAATCATAAAAGTGCTTGTTTATCCTGTGCTTGGGGTACGGGTGGACAAAAGGGAGGGTTTGTAAATGAAGCGGGAGAATATTTACAACGTTGTGCTAAAAGTGTGGAAGCAATTGCAGCAGAATTGCAACCAGGAATTAAACAAGATTTTTTTCAAAAATATAATATTAGTGAATTACAACAACTGACTTCTCAAGAATGTGATGATTTAGGGAGACTTAGTTATCCTCTGATTCTCAAATCAGGTTCATCCCATTATCAACGCATTAGTTGGGAAGAAGTTTACCAAATTGCCACAATAGCTTTTCAACAACTACCAGAAAAAATTTACCACCAATATCTAAATAATCTACAATCCAATATTCAGGAACAGCTAATAGGAGCAATAAATTCATTAACTGTGATTAGTTTTAGGGCTGATTGTACCATTATTATTTTTTTTGCTGATTAAATAAAGATTATTCTGGCAATTAGAAACTGCAATTTCTTACTTATTTAGCAATCAGGTTAGATTAATAAATTAAACTTTCCAAACCTTTTTCCCGGACTAAATGCAATAATTTAAGAGCCGCGCCTGTAGGTCGTTTTTGCCCAATTTCCCATTTTTGAACAGTTGATGAACTGATGTTTAAAATAGCAGCAAACACAGATTGGCTGACATTGAATGATTCACGAAGTTGCTTAATTTGTTGAGGTTCTAGCGGTTCAATTGGAGGTAAACACAAGCTATCAAATTCGCGTAACGTAACTTGACTCATTACACCAGCCTTGTATAGTCCTATAGCAGTTTCGTGAACAGCCTCAAGAATTGCTGACTTTTTCTTCCTCATTACAGATTACCTCTATTAATTCATCTTTCAATTTTGCTATTTCAAGAGCCTCTGCTGTTAAAGACAGCAGTTCTGATGACAGTTTTTTCAAGGCTTCTTTTTCATCCTGATCAATATTGCTACGCTCGTTTTTTGGAAACCCAAACACAAAAAACCAACTATCTTCCTTGTTAGTAGCAACCAATGTACGGAAACCAGCCCTCTTGCCCTTTCCAGAACGGGCAATGCGTTTTTTAAATAGTCCACCTCCTAGGTCCGCGTCGTAAAGACCTGCTGCCATTTCTGCAACAGCATTACAGAGACTAGAATCATTTAACTTCTGATCTTTTGCCCAACGGTTAAACCATTGGGTTTTGTAGATTGCCATATTAGAGGTTGTTTGAAAAGTATTAGATGAAACCGATAATCTCCAAAAACCTAACCCCCCAGCCCCCCTTCCCTACGAGGGAAGGGGGGTTTCAAAGCCTCTCCCCGCTTAGGGGAGAGGTTTGGAGAGGGGTTTGTTTGTACATTAAAAACTTTTCAAACATCCTCTTAGTCTTCTTTAACTAAAGTATAGCACTTGGTACTATAATAGTCAATAATCAAAACTACCTATCCAAATGGATATGCTGATTTTACACAATCTTTACTGGTAGCGACAAAAGCTGTTTTGATTGGATGAAACATGATAACCAGCAGAATATTAGAAATTAATCAGCAGAATTTAACCTCCATAGTTGGTTAGCAATGGTATCATTCGAGTATTACAAAAAGTAAAGGGCAATTTTACTATGACCAAAGCACCTGTTGCTCCTGTGGTGCTAGTCATTCTAGATGGATGGGGCTACTGTGAGGAAACGCGAGGAAACGCTATTACCGCTGCCAAAACTCCGATTATGGACAGTTTATGGGCAGTCTATCCCCACACCCTCATTCGCACATCAGGAAAAGCCGTAGGGTTGCCAGAAGGTCAAATGGGCAACTCGGAAGTTGGTCATTTGAACATTGGGGCTGGTCGAGTCGTACCCCAAGAACTGGTACGGATCTCAGATGCTGTAGAAGACGGTTCTTTAGCCGCAAACCCAGCCCTTGTCAAAATTTGCCAAGAAGTGCGTTCTGCTAATGGCAAGTTACATCTAGTGGGGCTTTGTTCTGATGGCGGGGTGCATTCCCATATTACCCATCTATTTGGACTACTTGACTTAGCAAAGGAACAGCAACTTTCACAAGTTTGTATCCACGCCATTACTGATGGCCGTGACACCAAACCCAAAGATGCTATCAACGTCATCCAGCAATTGGCAGACTATATAGATCAAGTTGGCATTGGTGAAATCGCGACTATCAGCGGTCGCTATTATGCCATGGATCGTGATAACCGTTGGGATCGAGTCCAACGCGCTTACGATGTGATGACAACAGATGGTGCTGGGAATGGACTCACTGCTGTAGAGACAGTGCAAGCAGCTTACGCTGAAAGTATTACTGATGAGTTTATTCTCCCAGTCCGTCTGCAACCAGGCGCGGTAGAATCTGGTGATGGGGTTATATTTTTCAATTTCCGCCCTGACCGGGCTAGAGAACTAACTCAAGCCTTTGTCAGCAACACTTTTAACGGTTTTGCAAGACAGCCAATTCAGCCGCTTTCCTTTGTAACTTTTACCCAGTATGATCCAGAATTACCTGTTTCTGTGGCTTTTGCGCCGCAAAATCTGAGTAATATTCTCGGTGAAGTGATCGCTAATCGTGGTTTAAAACAGTTTAGAACTGCGGAAACTGAAAAATATGCCCACGTTACCTACTTCTTTAATGGGGGACTAGAAGAACCCTGTGAGGGAGAAGACCGGGAATTAGTCAGTAGTCCCATGGTGGCAACTTATGATCAAGCCCCGGCGATGTCAGCACAAGCTGTGACAGATGTGGCGATCGCTGCCATGAGAAAGGGCATTTACTCCCTAGTCGTGATGAACTATGCTAACCCAGATATGGTAGGGCATACGGGGCAAATCCCAGCTACTGTGACAGCGATTGAAGCAGTAGATAAATGTTTAGGTCGTCTGATTGATGCTATTGGTAAAGCAGGTGGTACAGCAATTATTACTGCTGATCATGGCAATGCTGAGTATATGCTAGATGAAGGCGGTCATCCGTGGACAGCGCATACTACTAACCCAGTTCCGTTAATTTTGGTAGAAGGTGAAAAAGCCAAAATACCCGGATATGGAACAAATGTGGAATTAAGAAATGACGGCAAATTAGCCGATATTGCCCCAACTATTCTGGATATTTTACAGATATCCCAACCACAAGAAATGACAGGGCGATCATTACTTAAAGCCGCAGAATATGATTTACAACTAACTCGTACTCCTGTACAAATAGGTTTGTAAAATCGTAAAATGGTAGGGGTAAAGCAAGAGCTTCATTGATGTCAACTTAACGCAAAATCTTGATCCCGCAAGGAACTCAAGTTCCTTGCTAATAGCGAAAGTCATCTAAAAGATGACTAAATACTAGGAAAATTTATTAGTCCGTTTTAACGGACTTGAGCTATGAGACAGGGAATTTATTCCCTGACGGGTGTGGAAGCCAAACAAATAAGCCACTTGTACTGAGCTTGCGATGCCCTGAGCCTGTCGAAGGGTCGAAGTATCTGTAACCTAAGTTGACACCAATGAGCATTGCTAAACCCTTACGAGATTGATAACTTCTTATAACCAACATTTCTAAATATGGCAATTACTAACATCATCCAAGGCATTTGGGCATTTTCCGCTCTCGGTTTGATTATCCTCGTTTTGTTACATAGTCCTAAAGGTGACGGTATTGGCGCTATTGGTGGACAAGCACAATTATTTACCAGTACCAAAAGTGCCGAAAATACTTTAAATCGAGTTACTTGGGCATTAGTTGTAGTTTTTCTGGGTTTAACTGTGGTTTTAAGTGCTAATTGGTTGCCTAAATAATTGAAACTGAAAATGGGAAAAATTACCCAAAATCAAAACTTTTGGCGAAGATTAAAAGCAGTTCTGACTTTAGCAATAAGTACAGGACTGCTAGTTATTTTGAGTAACTTTCAAGTAAATGCTGGTGTGAGGGAACAGGAAAGAAACTCCCAATTTATCCAAAAAACTCATCCTTTACCAGCGACTCTGGCACAATGGCAAGATAAAACAAATAGTGGTGATTATTTTGATCAAATCAAATCTACGAAAGTTGGTTATTTGATTTGGTCAAGTTTTCCGGTAAAGGTGAAGATAGAAACACCAACAGATATTAATGAAAAGCAGTCACAAATATGGGTTAATAGTGTTTTCCAAGCTGTTCAAGAATGGAATATCTATTTACCTTTACAGGTAGTGGAAAAATCGGCTATTGCTGATATTACAATCTCCCGAAAAGCACCGCCTTTGCAACGTGAACCTAATGGTAAAATATTGCGGGCGCGTTCGGCTTTAACTAGTTATGATTTATATACTGAAAATAATATTTTATCTCACCGGTTTACAATTCTGTTGAGTCCTAGTCAAACTGGTGATTATGTCTTATCAGCAGCCCGTCATGAACTTGGCCATGCTTTGGGAATTTGGGGTCATAGTCTTCTGCAAACTGATATTATGTATTTTTCTCAAGTTCGCAAACCGCCGTTTATTTCGATTAGAGATGTGAATACTTTGAAGAAGGTTTATGAACAGTCTACAAGTTTGGGGTGGTCTGTTTTGGGGAAGGATTGATTTCCTGAAAACAAGAATGTCAAACAGAAACTGAACACTGAATAAGCAAATTAAGTAGGTTGGCGTTGAAAATTGTCGTCATAGCACTAGGCAAGAGGCAAGAGGCAAGAGGCAAGAGTAAAGAAGTTTTCAGCGATTTTACATTTCTTTACACAGTTTGGTTTTATTGTGTTCACCTACTTAAACTACTCTATAGTACGGCAGGCATAATATTTGATTGACAATAACAAATACCATGTGGTATTTGTATACATAAGTAGAGGATTAATTCAGATAAATTGCTTAACAAGCGAGGCTCGAAATGGGTATAAATTTTGCATTAGAGACTTCAGGAAAAGGATGGACTCTCTGCTTGATAGGAGAAGATCAATCTAATAAACTGGCAGAACTCACCCAGGGATTGAGAGGGGAATTTTCGACTACAGGTGATGGTAAAAAGATATTATCTGGTTTTGCTTATTGGAGTGTAGGTTCAGCTATTGCTTGGGATCATGCTTGTAAAGATAATTTCTATTTTGTCATGAAAGAGAGCATAAAATTTTTTAACTCTCAATGGCAACAAATTCATGCTAACAACATAAAAGATAAAAAATATCATTACGTTAGTTTAGGTGTAGGTACAGGAGAAAAAGACCAGCATATTTTGAGTATTTTACTCAACACAAATCCTGACCTACTCTATTTTCCAATTGATATGAGTTCGGAGATGTTAAGATTCGGTGTTCAAAAGGCAACAGAAAGATTGCAATTGAAGAATGATGTCATAACAATTCAAATTGACTTCTCAATTGAGAGAAATATTGGACATTTACGCGAACTGTTTGACCAAATTCCCAATGATAATCCTGTTCTGTTTTCTCTACTTGGAAATACATTAGCTAATTTCCAACAAGACACAGAATTACTGCAACTTCTTTCCAAACTAATGCGACCTAAAGATAGACTGCTTATAGAAGTAGCAACCACTGAAGACTTAAACGAGGAAGCGGCACAAACAGCAGCGAAAGAATATGCAACAACTAGGTTATTCAAAGAGTTTGTTACAAGTGCTTTGTTTCAAAACACTGATTTAAACATTGACTTGAATAGTATTTTATTTCAAGGTTCTATTGAAACAAATAAAGCAATTCTGATAAAAGTCCTGTATCCAAATTCAACTGGCAAAAAAATTGACGTGATGTTACCTGACCGCTCAGTTATGAATTTTGAACCTCAAGATACTATTCGTTTATTGCTGACTAGGAAGTATACCTCAGATGGTATCAAGAAAAGCATATCAGATAGCAACCTAATAATTGTTGATAGACTACACACACCTTTTGAAGCACGTTCTCAGAGTAGATTTGGTATAGATTTAATTCTGCTTGCTCCTGAGTCATCGGGAGTTACCCCTGGCATTTCAGGAACTCCACTGGTGACTGTATGGACACCAAAACGCTAGAAGCATTTAGACGAATAACAGATGATGTCAGTATGAAAAACTTAGTCACATTTGCCACTTTTTTCCCTCTGTTTCTTGGATTTATTTTAGCTATTGTCTGGTTGACTAAAAAACCAGACTTTGATGCACTACTATCGGCTCTCGGAGCATTGGCAACAATTACAGGTATTTTTGGCGAACGGTGGGTATCAGCTTACGAAAAGAAGACTGCATTGCTGCAAGCCTTACTGAATGAGTGCATAGCAAATGAGGTAATTTTATCTGATGCGCGATTCACATCAAATTCACATATTTTGGGGCAACCTCTAGTCTTTCCACGACTAATTATATCAGTCAATGAAACAGCGATCGCATCTGGTGTTTTTGCAGAACGCAAAGATAGTGAGTTGTTTTCGCTTCTACATCAATGGCGGCATACTGTGAATGAGTTCAACCATAGATTAGACATTACCGAATTACGCACATTCACGAATCTGTCACCACAAGAGATCCGTTCATTATATGAGGCACTACAGGAATCAAAAGAGTTTAATGATGCTGGGACTTTAAATCATCATATAGCAACAGTTTTAAAATCAAAATATCCAAAAGGCATTAGAGGTAGTAAAGCCCTAAATGTCTATAACTTACACATTAAATAGCTTTTTTCATTATTTGCTGACTTAGCTTGATTAGTTGTGATTATGCGATAAAGATAGTTCTTCCTCGTCGTTTCTATGATAACAAATTTTCTGGTCGGTGTCAATAGCTTTCACTCTATTATTGCGAGGCTGTGAAAATAACAAATAAATTTGATTTTCGACAGCCTCATGATTTAATTAAACTCGACGCAGATTCATGAGCTCTTGAGGAGAAGCAAGCATATCAATCGCTACGAAGAAGATTTGTCCTTCGGGATTGATTAAAAACCGCCAAGAAATATTCATACCAACTGTGACACCAAACCAAGGAGTTTGCACTACTCCTGTGATTTTCAGTTGCTTAGAACCGTCTGGTTGAACTTCGCAGATACCTTGTTGTGGCATCATGTTAAGTCCTTGTGCTTCTTCGCGCATATATTTAGCGATCGCTTCCCGTCCAACAATGGGCTTTTGGAACGGTGGTTGTAGCGCACCGTCAGTAGTGAATAGCGCAATAGCAGTATCAAATTTATCTGCATTCATGGCTTCAATGTAGCCTAAGACAGCGGGTTCTGTAATCCCGTCAATTTTCACTGAAGATATAACAGGGGTTGTGCGTTGGAAAGCAGGTTCTGCACCTGCTTTAGGATAACTACTAGGACCAAGGTCAGAAGTATCAAACCCCATATCTACTACAGTATTCCGCAATACGGTGATTTGCTGACCTTGATCAAGTTTTTGTGTGGCTTCTAATACAAATTTTACACCAGGAGACATTTGATAACCAACGGGGACAGGAGTGATGATTCCCTGTTTCATCAATTCTCCTAACTCGAACCAGAAAGCGAGTTTGGTATTAACGCTAAAGAAACCATAGGAACGGCTAATAGGAGTATCAGCACGGCTGGCTAAATCCCGCATGACTTTTGTTTGCTCTTCACGAGACATTTGCTTAATTTGGGTCAGCAAACTTTCAGCTAGTTGCAAGCGTGCTACTCCAGGTGCGGCAGGAGTAATGGTTTTACCCATTTCGGTGTAAGCATACCAAAGATATGCTAATTGATCATCAACGTTAAGTTGATCGAACAATGCTATAGTTGCGGGAATAGGGCTAGGAAGTTGAGTATTAGAAAAAATAGTTTGAGCGGACTGGATAGTTAAAGCCACAATCGGAATCTCCAAGATTATGTGTTAATTAGTCGCTGTGAAGACTTAAGCTAAAAATGTTTATGATGAACTTATGTCTTATGTAAAATAATGTAATAAAAATCTTAATTTTTGTAAAGAATAGAAATTGCGAATTGACAAAATGGATTAAATATGGTAGATAGGTTGGCGTTGAAAATTGTCGTCATAGCACTAGGCAAGAGGCAATACTTCAACTTCGCTCAGTAACCAGAGGCAAGAGTAAAGAAGTTTTCAGCGATTTTACATTTCTTTACACAGTTTGGTTTTATTGTGTTCACCTACTTATTCAATTCTGAATAAATAGACAATAAAAATCTTCCTCATCCAGAAATAGAGAGAAAGATTTATTGGTTATAGCTGTTGAAAATACGCTAAATACCCCAACTCAGTGTTAAAGGACGTTGTGCAAGAACTTGGCTATAAAGCTCTTCTAATTGGGTGATGTTATCATTCAGGGTATAGCGTTCTAATACTCGCTTTCTGGCTTTTTCTCCCAACAATGTGGTTAACTCTGGATGATCTTGAAATAGTGGTAAGAGGGTTTTTAACTGCGATCGCACACTGCTTGTATTAATTGCCACACCAGCACCCTTTTCTAAAACTTCTCCATCTGCACCAACATCAGTAGCCAAACAAGCTAAACCACAGGACATTGCCTCTAATAGAGACAAGGATAAACCCTCTACCAAAGAAGGTAAAATAAATACATCAGAACCCCGTAAAATTTCGATGCGGCGATCTTCATCAGCGATGAAACCTAACCAGATGATGCCATATTCTCGTCCATAAAATGATTCTAGAGAAGGCTTTAATGGACCATCACCCACAATCAATAATTTGGTATTAACGCCCATATGTGATTGTTTCCAAGCACGTAAGAGAGATTCAACGTTTTTCTCTTGAGCGATTCTCCCTTGATAAACAAACAAACGTTCAGCGCCAAATTCAGCTTTCACATGAGAAACACCGGGAGAATACTTAACAGGATCTACACCATTAGGTATAACAGCAATCTTTTTTTCCCTCACACCCATACCTGATAACAATTCCCGCTGAATTTGGGAAAAGATAATTACCCGATCATAATGATCCAAAAAAGGAGCGTAAAGTTGATAAGCTAACAGTTGGGTACTGGATAATAATTTTGCCCCCTTACCTGCAAATGGAGTGTGGAAAGTGGCAATTAGGGGCAAATTTAATTCTTCGCAAATTTCTGGTAGAACAAAATCTAAAGTTGATAAAGTCAGAGAAGCGTGAACTATATCCGGCTTAATTTCCCGCAAAGAATCTTTCAAAACCTTAGTTGCTTTGAAAGAGGGAATTGTATAAACCTGGGACTTGTAAATAAATGGCAAAGGAACTTCCTGAAAATTAGGCCAATTGTCAGTTGTCGCTTCTTCTTGGGCAAAGTGTAGAAAACTAACCTCATGTCCCCTGTCTAGGAGTCCGTTGGTAATTTCTCGACTGTAGGTGACGTTACCGCAAAAGGGTGTTTTTTTTCCAATCCAAGCTATACGCATTCTTAGGTTATCTATAAAAAAGCGAGGGTAAAATATACTGTTTTTATTATGAAGTTGTTATAGCTGAATTTTTGATATTCACAAAAACTCAGATATCTCTAACTTTTAACCCTAAATAATCTTGGTAATTAAAAAGTCAATAAATGGCTTTATTGATGATGCTCATAATTTATAAATCTTTTAACTTGATTACAAATTAATATGCTGATTATTTAGTTGATTCCCAGCAAGTATTTTGGATCTTGCTGGATTAAGTTTAGCACAAAACCCAACAGTTTGATGCAGTTTTTGGCTATTTGCCATTTGAGGATTCACCAGAATTATACCAGGTAAACAGACCGCCAATTAAGACAATGGCAGCTAAGGTAAAAAATACTGCTTTTAAGCCGATAAAAGTTTCTGCCACACCAGCTAAAGCCAGAGGTAGAGAAAGGGCAATATTAATCACATTATTTTGCAGCCCAAATACCTTACCTCGCATATCTGGGGGTGTTTCGGTTTGGATTGCAGTTTGCATGGGGATACCCACCAAAGCCCCAAATACTCCCACTAAGGCAATGAAGAGCAGCACAGGCAAGAGTTGGGTTGTAAACAATGATAAACCAATTAAAGATGCTGCCATACCTAGACAACCCCAAAAACTGAGTTGTTTATAGGAAAAGCGTTGTCCAAATTGTCCGAGAATTGTCGCCCCAAGCGCCACACCCACACCAGCAGATGCTAATAAAAAGCCGAATTGAGAGGCTTTCATATTCGGAATAATTTCTGCCATGCGAACTGCAAGCACAGTCAGGGCTGCAAAGACAGAAAATAAGATAATTAGTTGTAATAAAGCATTGCGGATACGATGATTTTCTTGGAGATAACGTAACCCGTCGCGCAAGTCCGAGAAAACATGGGGAAATTCTGTTTCAGGAGGATGGGGTTTTTCGTTAGTTTGGAGTAAGAATAATATTAACCCAGCGATCGCATAACTGCCACCCACCAGAATTTCCTTACCCAATCCCCCACTACCACCTAATTGCGTCCACAGTCCATCTGCTAAGGCTAAAACTGGTTCTCCTACGGCAAAACCGACAATTACCGAAGCCATCATTGTCGTAGTGTAGAGAGAATTAGCCGAAAGCAAATCCTGTTCTTTCACTATTAAAGGAATAGCCGATTGTTCTGCCGGTGCGAAAAATTGTGTTAAGGTAGAAACCAAAAAAGTCACACCTAAAATAATCAAAAAACCCACGGGTAAAACTCCCACAGGCTGCCAATCATGGGTTAACCATAACAGGGAAGGAATGAGCAATACCAGAATCCCGCGCCAAATATTTGATGCTACCAAGACAACTTTTTTTGACCAACGATCTACAAAAACTCCAGCTACAGAACCAAATAATACGGCGGGAATTGTAAACGCCATCATTAAAGCGGAAACCCAACCACTAATACTTTGATCACTAGCTTGAAACTGACTATTAATCAAAGCAATCATCAATACTAAATAAACCTTATCAGCTAATTGACAGAAAACTTGACCTGCCCAAAGAGCGAGAAAATTCGGATTTTTCAATACAGGTAAAAAACCCACCTGTTGATTATTTTCCGAATCTGCACCTCCCGAACCAGTATCTATTAATGGTAGTGTTTCCGGTGTTAATTCCGTTGTAGTTGGGACATTTTCTGGAACACCATTAATTTTGCCATTTGTCTGCGGAATTTTTGATGGTTTGGGGATATCAGTCAAGGGAATTTCTGATGTGCAATTCCCATTTTCAGAAACATCCTTGAGTGACATTTCTGGACTATGAATATGACTAACTTTAGGGGAAGAAGCAACATTATGATCTGATGCTTTATGCTTTTTTTTAGCGTCGCTAGGTGAGTGAGTTCGGCCTTTTTTATCTAAATCAGACGATTGCATCATGGTTGGTGGCAAAATAGGAGTCAATCAAAGTGGCAGAGCGAATAGGTTGTCCTAAATGATACTGGACATACTGGCGCAAAATTTGCTCAACAGCTAACCATCCAGAATCTGAAGCTGCATCTATTTGTATTATCTCTGTTTCCGACAGATATTGAAGCATAACCAGTTGTTTCCCATTTAACCGACGAGAAATAATTGGTAACTCCTGCTGATGAAAAACTGTTTCATAGCTAGGGTTAGAGGCACAGGATTGGGCTATTTCCCCATTTTCCCATTTCCCCTGCTCTATTTCTTTTCGCAAGCTTTTCCAAGCATCTAAACAAATTATCCCACCAGAAGGAATACTAAATCCCACTTGCCAATGGGGATTTGTCCAGTCTGGAGTTAAAAGCCGTTGGGTTAAGCAACAGGATTCTACTTGTGGTGTCAGTCCTGCTAAGGCTAAAAGCTGAAATACACCTTGGACTAAATTCGCAACTACACATTTTATTTCAGTTTTGGGTATATCATTTAGGCGTTGAAGATGTTCATTAAATAACTCATAAAGTTCTGTTTGGGGTAGTTCGCTTAACGCTTGACACAAAACTATTTCCGCTAAATATTGACTAGCAGCTAATTTACCTAAATCTTTAGATAAACCGGGATAAGTTTTTATAGTTTCAGCTTGAGTAATTCTATCGAGATTTCTACCTTGGGAAATTAGTAATTCATTGATGACAAACATCCCCATTCTCCCACCCAAGCTGGAGTTTTGTTTCCGCGCTCCCGTAGCAACTGCCCGAATTAACCCAAATTCTTGAGTTAGAATTGTGACTATTTTATCTGATTCCCCCAGTGGTTGCGCTTTGAGATTAATACCAGTTGCTTTATAGGTTTTACTCATTTTTAATCCGTTGTCAGTTGTTAGTGGTCAGTTGTCAGTGGCAAAATAGACAGATCTGAAAATTAAATATACGTTTCTCAGAACCCTTGTAGAGTAGAGACGTTCCATGGAACGTCTCTACATTCTTTTCCAACAGGTGTCTAAACTGACAAAGAACAACTGACTACTCACTCTTTTCTTTTTCTGGGTTATGGCGTTGACGAAGTAAATCCACACCGCGAGATGTACCTAATCTAGTCGCACCAGCCATAATTAAATCTAAGGCATCGTTGTGAGTGCGAATGCCTCCTGATGCTTTGATGCCTACCCTATCTTTTGCTATTTCTTTCAAAAGCTTAATATCTGCTACAGTTGCGCCACCATTCCAACCTGTACTGGTTTTTAAGAATGCAGCACCAGCATCCATAGCTAGTTCCGCAGCGATTTGTTTCTCTGTATCCGTCAGGAGGCTAGTTTCTAAAATTACCTTCACAGGCTGTCCAGCTTCTTCGCAAATTGTGGCAATTTCCCAGTGAACTTCCTCGGTTTTTCCGGCTTTTAACCAGCCTATGTTAATGACTACATCTAACTCAGTAGCGCCATTGTCTACTGCTTCTTTGGCTTCATATAACTTCACGGCTGAAGTATTTGCACCATTGGGAAAACCAATGACTGTACAAACTTGAGGATTTTTTTTATACAGTAGTTCTGCTACTTGCTTGACATAACAGGGATTTACACATACCGCTGCAAAGTTATATTTATATGCTTCGTCGCACCATTGACTAATCTGCTCTGGGGTGGCAATTGGTAATAGCAGAGAGTGGTCAATAAATGGCGCAATATCAATGTTGGGATAGTCTGCTGCCATCGTTTTTGCTTTTAGTGTAGAGTTTATTAAACTTGATGAAAATTAAAGTATTTCTTATATATTAAACCACAATACCCCCAGATCCCCTACCCCCAGATCCCCGACTTCTCAAAGAAGTCGGGGATCTTAATTTTGCGAACCAGTGTTTAAAAAGTCAAGAATAGTTTGCGCTAAGGCTTTTGCTGCTAAGTATGGAACACCATTTCCAACGGTTTTAAACATATTCGTAAGTGACATATTTTCTGGAAGTGAAAAATCTTCAGGTAAGGATTGAATTGCTAAAGCTTCGGCTACAGAAATACGTCTAATTTTGTAAGGATGTAAATGGACTTCATTATTACCATAACAAGCTGTGGGAGAATAACGCCACCTGTGCAGACGTTTAAAAGATTTTTTGGAATCATCTCCTTCTTCAATAGTAGCAAATTTAATTTTAGCTGCTCTTGGTTGAAAATGATGTTTAGTATTAGGATGATTAAGAACGTTATTTTTTCTAAACCAATATTCAACAGTGAGTTGTTGAGGAATATTTTCAGGACAAGGAATTATGGAATCTTCTTGAAATGGTTCAGACTTATTCCAAGGATAAGCAAATACTTGATCTTGAGGATATAAAATATATTTTTCCCAAGGAAAGATAAATTCATCTTTGATTTTTATGTCTTTGAGAGAATTATCTTTAAGGCCTATTAAAATAATTCTCTCTCTATCTTGGGGTACACCATATTCAATAGAGTTAATTAACCGTTCTGTTAGAATATAACCTGCTTGTTGTAATTTGATTTTTAGTTCTTCAAAAAATAAACGGTGTTTTGTGGTTCTCCATAAACCTTTGACATTTTCAAATAAAAAGAAATCGGGTAAGTTTTGATAAATTAATTCAACATAAGCAGATGAGAGTTTACCATTATCGCCCAAATATCCTTTGTTTTTGCCACCAACCGAAAAATCAGGACAGGGTGGACCACCAATAAAGCCGATTATATTATTTGATTTTCGTGAATCTTTGACTAATTCATTTAATCGTTGTGCTGGTGTTCCTGCTATTAATTTGCTTACGTCTGCGGCTTCTCCTTCATGATATCCATATTCAGGTTGGGGGAGGTTGAGTTTTTCCCTTGAATAGCGATATGCGGACATGAATGGAGGGAAGATTTCGTTGATATAAGTGATGTTATAACCTGTGGTTTCAAAGCCTAAATCGAGAAATCCTGAGCCGGAGAAGAAGGAGAAAATAGTGGGATGATTGATCACTGACATAATATACTATTTAAGGAAAATTTTATTTAATTATTGCTAGTATAACTTATATTAGTTATTCGTTAATATCATTTTTGTGAAAAAAATAAATTTATGTTTGTTATATTCTAAAATTATTCTGCCAGGGAATTAATTCCCTGTCTAATAGCTAAAGTCTACTAAAGTAGACTAAAGATTTATTTTCAGTCCACTAAAGTGGACTTTGGCTGTTAGCCTGCGATTTTAATCGTAGGCGGTTTAGTTACGTAGTGAAAAATTTGAATCTTGCCATTAATCAATATATTCTATATTGTGTAATCATCTGAATCATAACCAAAATGTATAAACTACAAAGAATATTCAGCGGATTTATATTATTATCGGTACAAATAGTATCTGGGATAATTAATTCAATTCTTGATATTAAATACTTTTACCAAAAACGTGTAGCACTGGCAAAATATCAGGAAATTCTCGACTATGTTAAAACTCAAAATCTCCCCTTAGATACTAGCGAAGTCTTGAAATTACCTGATCATCTAGTAAATATCAGTCATGATGGGTTAGTTCAAGTCCTGCATACATCAGAGGATACCTACTGTGTAGCAATCATGATTAAATATACTACAGGGGCAACACAACGAGTTAAAGGTATATTTGCTGGTGATATCCCCTTAACTCCCAAATATTTGACCAAAATTCCTGATATTTGTCACCGTATCAATATTTTAGGAGAATACCAAAAGCCATATAAAGTAGCTTGGGCATTTACAAATCTTGAAGTTGACAAGCAATATAATGATTGTTTATTTGAAGTCCATCGTCAGTTGGGCTAATTAGCTTATAATCAAAATCATATATTTACCCTGACTAAATTTATATCTAAAATATACCAGTCACTAGATGATGATATATACTTACGTATACTGGACTAGAATTAAAAGCATATTTTTAGAGAATAGTAAACTATAATCTGATGTGCAGTTAAATAAATTAAAAATATATTGTCTAGAATATTTAACTAGAATCAGATAAAACAATACCTGATGGATGAAAATTATCTAATCACTAAAAATTCAATTTAATACTAATTTAGGCATTATTGTTGAGTATTAACTGGCTATAACTTGAGTTGAATAGAGTGCAAACTACATGAGTCAAGGTTTTTTACAAATTGCTTTAACGCTGTGTATTGTCGTATTCATTACGCCCATACTAGGAAAATACATAGCCCGCGTTTTCTTGGGAGAAAGGACAATCCTTGATCCTGTTATGAAGCCAATAGAGGCAATAATTTATATTTTAGGGGGTGTGGGTAAAAAAAATGATATGACGGGTTGGCAGTATATCCGCGCCTTACTATGTAGCAATTTAGTAATGGGTGTGATAGTTTATGCCCTTCTCTATTATCAGAAATTTCTGCCCTGGAATCCCAATGAACTGGGACGAATGAGATGGGATTTATTACTACATACCACAATTTCCTTCCTGACCAATACAGACCAACAACATTACGCCACAGAAAATACCTTTAGTTATTTTAGCCAAACATCGGCTTTAGGTTTTTTGATGTTTACCTCAGCGGCTAGTGGTTTAGTAGTGGGAATTGCCTTTATCCGAGGATTAACAGGGAGAAAACTGGGGAATTTTTATGTAGATTTTACCCAGGCTATCACTAGGATATTATTACCTTTATCTATTGTGGGGGCGATCGCTCTAATTATCTGCGGTGTACCCCAAACCTTAGCCAAAACCCTAGTAGTAGAAACCTTAGAAGGCAGAATTCAGTATATAGCTAGAGGTCCAGTAGCATCCTGGGAGATTATAAAGATGTTAGGGGAAAATGGTGGTGGATTTTTTGCAGCTAACTCCGCGCACCCGTTTGAAAATCCCAATGGCGCTTCCAACTTAATCGAAATCATCGCCATGTTGGCCATTCCCACATCCTTAATTTACACCTACGGAATATTTGCCAACAACCTCAAACAAGCCTGGCTACTATATTGGATGGTGTTTATCATCTTTGTAGTTCTCATTGGCGTTACAGCCACAGGAGAATTAGAAGGAAATCCTCTGATTAATAATGCTTTGAGATTAGAATTACCCAATCTAGAAGGCAAAGAAGTCCGATTTGACTGGGCGCAAACCGCATTATGGGCAATTACAACTACCGCCACCATGTGCGGTGCTGTCAACGGAATGCACGATTCCCTCATGCCTAATGGCACATTTTCCAGCTTATTCAACCTATTTTTACAAATAATTTGGGGAGGACAGGGAATAGGAACGGCTTATCTCTTCATTTACCTGATTCTCACCGTCTTTATCACTGGGTTAATGGTAGGGCGCACCCCGGAAATTTTTGGCCGCAAAATTGAAAAACGAGAAATTGTCCTGGCTAGTGTAGTGTTGTTAATTCACCCGATGATGGTTTTAATTCCCAGTGCTGTAGCTTTAGCTTATCCTATATCTTTGTCAGGAATTAGTAACCCAGGTTTTCATGGTATTTCCCAAGTAGTTTATGAATACGCCTCAGCCGCAGCTAATAATGGTTCTGGCTTGGAAGGATTAAATGACGGGACGTTATGGTGGAATTTAAGTACAACTGTCAGTATTTTTGCAGGACGTTATCTACCAATTATTGCCCTGCTCCTTTTAGCTGATAGTATGTCTGAAAAACAAGTAGTCTGTGAAAGCCGGGGAACTTTGAAAACTGATTCTTTGCTATTCACTGGGATTACCGCAGGTGTCACCCTAATTTTAGGAATCCTGACATTTTTCCCAGTTTTAGCTTTAGGACCAATCGCCGAAGGTTTTAAACTCGCTGCTGGTAGTTAGCAGTAGGAAAGGAGGAGAGGAATTTTCTTCTTCTTCTTTCTTTATCCTGACTCGGTGACTCGTGACTCGGTGACTCCTGCTATATCAATTATCAATATATGAACTCAAACGGAAATAACTCTAATTCTAAAACACCCCGTCCTCGTTATCGCCGTAAGAAACTTAGGAAAACGCGAGTAACTAACAAAGGACTGTATTTTCGGGCAATAGGCGATGCTTTTAGGAAACTGTATCCCCAATATGCCATTAAAAATCCGGTAATGTTTTTGGTATGGATAGGAACAATTATTACTCTCTTCCTAACCATTTATCCCGAATTATTTGGACCAACAAATCAAAAAAATCCCTATCTGTTTAATGGGCTGTTAACAGGAATTTTATTTTTCACAGTTCTATTTAGCAACTTTGCTGAAGCCGTAGCGGAGGGACGAGGTAAAGCCCAAGCTGACACTTTACGTTCCACCCAGTCAGCCACCAGCGCCAAAACTATCAGCGTTAACGGCACAATTACAGAAGTTCCCTCTGGCAGTTTGAAACAGGGCGATACTATATACGTCGTTTCCGGTGATATTATTCCCGCAGACGGTGAAGTAATCATGGGTGTCGCGTCTGTGGATGAATCAGCGATTACAGGCGAATCTGCCCCAGTTCTCAAAGAATTTGGTTCAGATGTTGCTAGTTCAGTTACAGGTGGTACACGCATCCTTTCCGATGAGTTGATTATTCGCGTCACGGCTGAACCAGGTAAAGGCTTTATTGACCGGATGATTGCCTTAGTGGAAGGAGCAGAACGCACTAAAACACCCAATGAAATTGCTTTAACAGTATTATTAGCGGTTCTGAGTTTAGTATTTTTATTCGTAGTAGCAACCCTGCCCGCCTTTGCCTACTATGTGAATAGTCCTGTTAGTGTGCCGGTTCTCATTGCTCTCTTGGTAGCACTTATACCCACAACTATCGGCGGTTTGCTGAGTACCATCGGCATTGCCGGCATGGATAGAGTGGCACAGTTTAACGTCATTGCCACTTCTGGCAGGGCAATAGAAGCCTGTGGAGACATCAATACTCTCGTTCTTGACAAAACCGGGACAATCACCCTTGGCAATCGTTTAGCAGAAGAGTTTATCCCTATCAATGGCTATTCAATGGCGGAAATTGCGAATGTGGCTTTGGCAGCTAGTATCTTTGACGATACTCCCGAAGGTAAATCTATTGTCCGACTGGCAGAAAAGTTAGGTGCAAATTTTGATTTAGACCGCAAACAAGCCCAGGGGATAGAATTTTCGGCAAAAACCCGCATGAGTGGCACTAATTTACCTGGTGGTAGGGAAGTGCGGAAGGGCGCAGTAGGAGCAATTAAAGGCTTTGTCCTCTCTCGTCATGGACAGGATACCCCGGAATTAGATGTTGCTTATGAACAAGTTTCTCATCAAGGCGGTACACCTTTAGCCGTATGTCTCGATAATGAAATTTACGGTGTTATCTATCTCAAGGATATTGTGAAACCTGGTATCCGCGAACGATTTGACCAACTCCGACGCATGGGAGTCAGGACAATCATGCTCACGGGAGATAACCGAATTACTGCTTCTGTGATTGCTAAGGAAGCTGGAGTAGATGAATTTATTGCTGAAGCGACACCAGAAGATAAAATCAGTGTGATTCAACGGGAACAGGCTGAGGGTAAAATTGTAGCGATGACGGGGGATGGAACTAATGATGCTCCAGCTTTGGCACAGGCTAATGTAGGTGTGGCAATGAATACGGGAACGCAAGCAGCTAAGGAAGCGGCTAATATGGTGGATTTAGATTCTGATCCCACCAAATTAATTGATATTGTGAGTATTGGTAAGCAATTGTTAATTACTCGTGGGGCATTGACAACGTTTTCTATTGCTAATGATATTGCTAAATATTTTGCGATTATTCCGGTACTTTTCACTGCTGCTAATTTAGAAAGCTTGAATATTATGAAGTTGAGTAGCGTTAATTCGGCTATTCTTTCGGCATTGATTTACAATGCTTTAATTATTCCGGCTTTGATTCCTCTAGCATTAAAAGGTATTCAGTTTCGACCTTTGACTGCTAATCAACTTCTGCAACGGAATATTTTAATTTATGGCTTAGGTGGGGTAATTGCTCCATTTATTGCGATTAAATTCATAGATATGATGATTACGTTTGTGGGTTTAGCGTAAACAATTAAATCAATAGGTAATTTTGGTAATTCTTGCCTTTTGCCTTTTGCCTTGCTATAACGACAATTTTTAACGCCAACCTACTTAAATGTTGTTTTACATAAAGGGAACGGTAGAGCCATAATTCACAAATTAAAATAAACTTCAAGATTAAATTATGTCTATTATTCGAGAAATTATCAAAGCAGTGAGAATAACTTTAGTAATGTGGTTATTAACCGCAATTATATATCCTCTTTTTGTGTTGTTAGTAGGTCAGTCAATTTTCCCAGTTTCAGCTAATGGTAGCATGATGTTAAATGTCAGAGATCAACCTATTGGTTCAAGTTTGATTAGTCAAGGATTTACATCAGACCGTTATTTTCATGGTCGTCCGAGTGCTGTTAAATATAGCCAAGGTAGAAAAGCTCAACCGACTGGTATCTCTGGAGGCAGTAATCTTGCTCCGACTAATCCAGCACTCAAGGAACGCATTCTCAAGCAAGCAGAAGAATTTCAGAATGAGAATAAACAACCTGTGGCCGATTTGATTTATACATCAGGTTCTGGTTTAGATCCCCATATTTCTTTGAAAGCAGCACGACAACAGATAGAAAGGGTAGCACAAGCGCGGGGGATTAGGGAGGATGACATCATTCCGTTAATTAGTAAGTATATTGATGGGAGATTTTTAGGCGTTTTTGGGGAACCAGGGGTAAATATTTTACGCTTAAATTATGCTCTGGATTTGCAAGATATGAATCGTCAGCAAAATTAGTTAGTTATACTTTATAAGGTCATAACTTGCGTTTTTAGATCCATATGCCCCTTTTTGTTTTGACATGGGTAATGGGATCAATTACACTACGATCGCAAATCCATAAGAGTATTTGAGTCAATGCAAGGGACTCGCGTAATTGGTTTAATGAGTGGTACGTCTGTAGATGGGATAGATACCGCTTTAGTCGAAATTTCTGGCAGAGAGTTGGATCTGAAGGTGAAATTACTCGCAGGGGAAACATATCCCTACCCCCCGCAACTCAGAGAACATATTTTAGAGCTTGGGGCTGGTACTGCTGTATCCATAGCCGAATTAGCAGCAATAGATGATGCCATCGCTCGGAATTTTGCTGAAGCTGCTCAACATATTCAAATTGGTCATCAAGGAGCTACCTTGATTGGTTCTCATGGTCAAACTGTTTATCATCGTCCACCCCAGGGATTAGGAGAACTAGGTTATAGTTGCCAACTAGGTCGGGGGGCGTTGATAGCCCATCTCACTGGTATTACTACTATCAGTAATTTCCGAACGGCAGATATAGCTGCTTATGGTCATGGTGCGCCCCTTGTTCCGAAAATAGATGCCTATTTACTCAGTCATCCCCAGGAAGAACGTTGTATCCAAAATATTGGTGGTATTGGTAATGTCACTTATCTCCCCGCCCGTAATGATGATTGGTTGTCGCAAATTCGCGGTTGGGATACAGGCCCAGGTAATAGCCTATTGGATTTAGCTGTGCAACATTTTACAAATGGGGCTAAAAGCTATGATGAAAATGGTGATTGGGCAGCTAGTGGTACACCCTGTTACCCCTTAGTAGAACAATGGCTCAGTCACGAATATTTCCATTTACCACCGCCTAAATCTACTGGACGGGAGTTGTTTGGTGTCACTTACTTGTATGATTGTTTAGAGAATGCCCAAGCCTACCAACTCAATTCCGCAGACTTTTTAGCAACCATTACAGAATTGACAGCAGCTTCTATTGTTTATAGTTATGACACTTTTCTCCCCAGAAGACCACATCGGGTATTATTATGTGGTGGTGGTAGTCGCAATATTTACTTAAAAAATCGGCTAGAGTTACTGTTAGGGAATGTTCCAGTTTCAACTACAGATGAGTTTGGCTTAAGTGCGGCTTTTAAAGAAGCGATCGCCTTTGCCATTTTAGCATACTGGCGGAACATCGGTATTCCTGGTAATTTACCCGCCGTTACAGGAGCATCTCAAGAGATGCTTTTAGGGGAAATTCACGGTAAATATAGCTAATTAACCCTAAATTTGCCACACTTCCTCTTAAAATAAGTAGGTTAGCATTGAAAATCGTCGTTATGGCACTAGGCAAGAGGCAAGAGGCAAGAGGCAAGAGGCAAGAGGCAAGAGGCAAGAGTGGGGAAGTTAGAAGGAAGTTAGAAGAAAACCAACATCCCCAGCTTTTTTCCTATTTAGAAATGAGTCCCAAAAGCAGAGTTAATAGTAAATAACTCTATGCCATATTCGCACCTGAGTCTAGACCCCAGCTATGTTTAAGCATTTCTTGATAAGTTGCTTCACGCACAACCATCTGCTCATAAAGCTTGACTAAAAAATCTTGAGCTTGTTCGTGGCTCATGTGTTGGACTTGTGTGGCAAAGGAGCGAATGCTAAATTGCTGTTCCAAAGATAGTTCAGTTCCTTGATTCATAATCAACTCCAAAACAAACAACGTGTAAAATCGAAATTGATCACAGAATTGAAAACTTGGAAGTTAGCGGTTAAAAGTAAAATCGGCTTTTGCTGATTACTTAAATTCTTTACTTCCTTTGATTGCAATCTGCTTAATTACGTAAAATTCCTAATAAGCAATTCCTGGGCTAGATTTTGCCTGACATTTATTTCTCTATATTAAGAAAGATAACAAGTGTTTGACAATTTGCCCATCTTTTTGAATTTATTTTTTCTGAGGTATGAATTGGTAATGAATCTACTGGTATAGGAATCAACTCCACTGCAAGCGGGGTTGTCCAAATTGGCATAGTTTAATTTTGGTGAAGATTCTTTAAGTAGCACGAGAGGAAGACCAGTTTGATACTTAGTTTTTATCTAGATTCTCTGATTGATTAACCCTTTATTTGCTGTTTATTTAAGACACATTACAAGGTAGGATATGTCAATTGTGGAAATTATAGAAATTTAAGCTCCTGTGGTAATTTCTGGAGATTAAAAATATTTTTATCAAATTGTTAATATAAAAAATGCTCAATTTGAACAAATCGTTAAGTATATTTACTTTTTTAGTTAGGCAAGAGGCAAGAAAGGTTTCCCTCGTTCTCAGTCTTTGACTGAGAATGCATTATAGAGGCTCTGCCTCTACTATTATTGAAGGCAGAGCCTTCTAGGACTCATTCCCATACAGAGTATGGGAACGAGGAACGAACGAGGAACGAGGAATACAGAGTATGGGAACGAGGAAACGAGGAACGAGAATAATCAGGCTTCTACGGATACAAGGACGACGGTAATATTATCGTGTCCACCTTGTTCTTTGGCGGCTTCAACTAGGTCATGAGCAGCTTGTTCTAAAGAAGGTGTGTCCCTGATGTATCCAAGGATTTGTGGATTTATAAGTTCTTCTGTAAGTCCATCACTACAGAGCAGTAAGCGATCGCCATTTTCCAGAGTTAGTTGCTGAATATCAATGTGGTTGAGGTCTTCCCTACCTAAACAACTGGATAAAACATGACGATAGGGATGAACCCTAGCTTCATCAAGAGTAATATCACCGATTTTCATGGCTTTGGCAATCCATGTATGGTCTTCTGTAATTTGTTCTAATTGTGATTCTCGCAGACGGTAGAGACGGGAATCACCAACATGACCGCATACAGGTAATTCATCTGGACGGATAACTACTACTACGGCTGTAGTTCCCATATCAGCACGTTCAGGATGATTGTGCTGATCTTGAACTATGGCTTTATTTGCAGTGGATAAAGCTTGTTCTAGGAGTTTTGAGGAAGATTCGGGGGATTGCCAATTTTGCTCTAGATATGCACAAATTTCGGCAGTAGCGATGCGACTAGCCTCTTCTCCTCCTGCATGACCACCCATACCGTCAGCAACTATAAAGAATCGCCCTGTGGGATCAATATAGTACGAATCTTGATTATAAGCACGAATAAGCCCCGGATCTGTACAACCGGTAGATTCAAGTTTCATAGATTTTTCGTGAACAATTAATTAATACATCCGATCATAACGGTCGAGGCGTAAAAGCAACCGAATCAGCATGAATGAAACTGATGCGGCAATTAAACCAATAAAGCTTGCTAACCAGACATAATGGCTAACTAGGAGAATTGTACCAGCAATTGTAAAACCACTGATAATAAGAGCATAACTTATTGCCAGTTGTATATTACTCTGTCGCCGGATCAGGCGTTCAGTTTCGACGGAGCGAACTCGCAGACGGATATCACCACGTTCTATTTTATCTAGGGTATCTTCTAATCTTCGTGGTAATCCTAAAGCAGTGCTACTGACTTGGACTGCTTGACGACTTAATTCATTCAAGAAACTATTCCCCTCAGAACTACTGTTATCTGTCATAAGCTGCATTGCATAAGGCTGGGCAACTTCCATAAAGTTAAATTCTGGATCTAGACCTTTACCAACGCCTTCGAGGGTAGAAAAGGCACGCATGACGAAGGTAAAAGTGGCTGGAAATCTAAATGGTTGATCATAAGCGAGTTCATACAAGTCTTCACTGATGGCTGCCACTGATTGATTTTCAAAGGGCTTATCCATGAAGTGATCCAGCATAAACTGGACTGAACGACGGACTGGTCCCATGTCATCAACTGGGGCAAGCGCTCCTAAATCAACTAGAGATTTTACCACCCGATCGCCGTCTTTTTGGGCGATACCAAATAACGTTTCCATTAATCCTTCGCGGACATTGGATTTAATTGTTCCCATCATCCCGAAGTCGTAGAAAATCAAAGCCCCGTCGGGACTAACTGCCAGATTACCGGGGTGGGGGTCAGCGTGGAAGAAACCATTGTTGAGAAGTTGATGAAGATAGGCTTGTGCGCCATAGCGAGCGATCGCTTTTCTATCTACACCCGCAGCATCTAAAGCATCATACTGACTAACTTTAATCCCTGGCACATACTCCAAAGTAATTACTCTAGAAGTAGCATAACGCCAATAAACCCTCGGTACTTTCACCCAATCATAAGGGCGGAAATTCCGGCGAAAAGTATCGGCATTGCGTCCTTCATTCAGATAATCAATTTCTTCCCAGAGAATGCGACAACATTCTTCATATATACCCATCCAATCTCTGCCGCGTCCCCATTTAGGATGATCTTGAAAATAGCGGGCAATACCTTTAAGAATGCCTAAATCAATTTCAAACAGCTTTTTGAGTCCAGGCCGTTGGACTTTGACAACTACGGACTCACCAGTATACAAGGTGGCCTTGTGGACTTGACCCAAACTAGCAGCAGCGAGGGGAACAGGTTCAAAATCTTGGAAAAGTGTGGGAACAGTCTTACCTAATTCCTGCTCAATAATTCCTTCTACCTGTTCATAACTAAATGCTGGGACTCTATCTTGTAACTTAGATAACTCCTCCACATATTCAGCAGAGAAAATATCCGCACGAGTTGAAAACAATTGTCCAATCTTAATAAAAGTCGGACCCAAATCTAAAAACGTGGTTCTAATCCAGATTGCTTGGGCTTTGCGTCTAGCTGCTTGCTTAGATTCTGTTACACCACCGGAGTAACTCCAATCTTTGTTATAGCGCCAAATTTTGAACATCAAGGTCAAGACAAAAGACCAAATATCCACAAAGCGGCGTTTGCTAGAGTATTCTTCCCGATTCCAACGGTATGCTTTGTCTGAGTAACCTTGTTCCATATTTTTCTTATACCGTCGGGTTGTTGCGGAGGCAGGGAGTAAGGGAGGTAGGGGAGGTAGGGGAGGTAGAGGAAGTAGGGGAGGTAGGGGAGGTAGGGGAGGTAGGGGAGAATATTTTTTCACATTACCAATTACCAATTACCAATTACCTATTACCTATTACCTATTACCCATTACCCATCACCTATTACCTATTTTGCAGCATTACGATGCTTCTGCAATTCACTTCTTAATAGAGCGATTTCTGCCCTTAATTCGTCAATTTCGGTCTGTAAGTCTACTGAATCTCCCCCAGATGAACTATTACCTGTGGTTGTACCAGTTGCAGACGATTCCGCTGCTCGATTAGCTCGTGCCATCACTTCTTCTGTAAACTGGCGTAGTTGCTCTTTAGTTTCAGCATCAAATTTGCCTAGTTCACTCAAAGCATCAGTCAAGGCGACTTCTACACGCTCATTAATCACTTCAGCTACTGCTCTGCCTACGAAAAAGGCTTGCACAAGGGGATTACTCATAAATTTTTGTAAAGTTGCTCCGCAAAAAGAATTATAACCTGTATATAGCCCGTAATGCTTCTATCTGAAAGTTTTTTGAGGGGAATACAGTCACTGTGAAAACATGGCATTAACTGTCTTTACATTAGCGATCGCACAACTAAATCTACGTAGACAATGTAATAATATAGTAATATAAGTTGGGTGAAGTGATCGCACAACCCAACAAAACTTTTAATAATCGATTTTTTAATTATGTCTAGACTCCTGGTGACACAATATCAAGCCGAAGTCGAAAAAATCATTCAATATGGTGGTTCTCGCAAAGAAACTTCTATTCGTGTGGCTTTTCAAAATCTGCTAAATGAATATTGCAAACCGAGAGATTTTTTACTGATTCCTGAATTAGATTATAGATTACCAAATGGTAAACTTGTTTATCCCGATGGCACAATTAAAGATGCTTTGCGGTTAGATTGGGGTTATTGGGAAAGCAAAGATCAATATGATAAATTAGATGAAGAAATAGAAAAGAAATTAAATAAAGGTTATCCCGATAGTAATATTTTATTTGAAGATTCCCAAACTGCGGTTTTAATTCAATCTAGCACAGAAACCATGCGTGTATCTATGCGCGATGCTGACGCAGTAGATGGAATTATTACCAGTTTTATTAATTATGTGCGTCCTGAAGTTAAGGATTTTCGGGAAGCGATAGAAATTTTTAAGCAAGATTTACCCACTGTACTAAATTCTCTCAGAGATTTGATAGATTGCCAAGGGGAAAATAACAGATCTTTTCAAACTGCGCGGGATAAGTTTTGGGGAATTTGCAAAGAATCAATTAACCCAGAAATCAGTTTATTTGATATTCGGGAAATGATGATTCAGCATATTTTGACAGAAGATATTTTTATCAATATTTTTAATGAATCGCAATTTCACAGAGAAAATAATATTGCGGGAGAATTACAAAGGGTAATTTCTACCTTTTTCACGGGAAGCGTTAAGAAAAACACTTTGGGAACGATTGAAAGATATTATGCAGTGATTAGACGCACTGCGGCTAATATTTATAATCATCAAGAAAAACAGAAGTTTCTCAAAGCCTTATATGAGAATTTCTACAAAGCATATAATCCTAAAGCTGCGGATAGATTAGGTATTGTTTATACTCCCAATGAAATTGTTAGGTTTATGATAGAAAGTACAGATTTTTTAGTACATAAACATTTTGGGAAGTTGTTAGCAGATAAAGATGTCGAAATTTTAGATCCTGCGACGGGAACGGGGACTTTTATTACTGAGTTGATTGATTATTTACCAAAGCAGAGTTTAGAACACAAATATAAACATGAAATTCATTGTAATGAGGTGGCAATTTTGCCTTATTATATTGCAAATTTGAATATTGAATACACCTATAAACAGAAAATGGGTGTGTATGAGGAGTTTGAAAATATTTGTTTTGTGGATACTTTGGATAATACATCTTTTGCGGGTAAGCAATTAGATTTGTTTGCTATGAGTGTGGAGAATACTGCAAGAATCAAAAGACAGAATGATAGAACTATTTCGGTGATTATTGGTAATCCTCCTTATAATGCAAAACAGGAAAACTTTAATGATAACAATGCTAATCGTTATTATACAGCTATAGATAAGTTAATTAAGGAAAGTTATATTAAATATAGTAAAGCTCAAAATAATATTGTTGTTTATGATATGTATACTCGGTTTATTAGATGGGCTTCTGATAGACTAGGTAAAAATGGGATTATTGCGTTTATCACTAATTCATCTTTTATTGACGGAAGAACATTTGATGGTTTTAGAAAAGCTGTAAGTGATGATTTTAGTTATATTTACATTATAGATTTACATGGTGATGTCAGGAAAAATCCTAAACTTTCAGGAACAACACATAATGTTTTTGGGATTCAAACTGGTGTAGCTATTATGTTTTTGGTAAAGAAAGAAAATAGTGATTTTAATAATTGCCAAATATTTTATATTCGTCGTCCTGACTTTGATACAGCAAATGAGAAATTAAAGTTTTTGTCTCAAACTAAATTTAATCAAATTCCTTTTGAACATATTAGACCAGATAAAAACTATAATTGGATAAATCAATCTGATAATGATTTTGAAAATCTTTTACCTTTGGTTGATAAAGATGTCAAAGCAGGTAAAGGAGAAGAAGCTGTATTTAAGTTATTTTCTAGAGGTGTAGCAACACAAAGAGATGAATGGGTTTATGATTTATCTGAAACTGTGTTAGAAGAAAAAGTAAAATTTTTAATTGAAGTTTATCAGAAGACGTTAAAAGATTCAAATTACCCGGAAAAGGATACAATTAAATGGGATAGAGAATTAAATAAATATTTAGATAGAAGAATCAATAAAACTTTTCAACCTGAACAAATTATAAAAAGTTCATACCGTCCTTTCTATAATCAGTATTTTTACTTTGATAAGCATTTTAATGGAATGACTTATCAATGGTTTGATATTTTAAATGAAAACGATACAGAAAACAAATATATAGCTTTTTCAGCGTCAGGAAATACAAAACCCTTTCATTGTTTAGGTAGTAACACAATTATTGATTTACATTTAACCGGTGATTCTCAATGTCTCCCCCTCTACCGTTACGACAAAGAAGGAAAACGTATTGATAACATAACTGACTGGGGACTAAAACAAATTCAAACCCATTATCAAGATCCAACAATTACCAAAATAGACATCTTTCATTATACCTACGCAGTCTTACATAACCCAGCTTATCGCAGCAAATACGAACTCAACCTCAAACGCGAATTTCCCCGTTTACCATATTATGAAAACTTCCAAAAATGGGTTAATTGGGGTAAACAACTCATGGAATTACATATTAATTATGAAACAGTCACACCTTATCACCTAACCCGTCTTGATATTCCCTTAAAAGATCATACTTCGACTTCGCTCAGTAATCAAAAAACACCCAAAGCAAAACTAAAAGCCGATAAAACCAAAAACAGTATTATCCTAGATGATGTCACCACATTAGAAAATATTCCGAAAATAGCTTGGGAATATATGCTGGGTAATCGTTGTGCGTTAGAATGGATATTAGATCAATATAAAGAAAAGAAACCAAAAGATCCAACAATTGCGGAAAAATTCAATACCTATCGTTTCGCAGATTACAAAGAACAGGTAATAGATTTATTAATGAGAGTCTGTACCGTGAGTGTAGAAACAATGAATATAATTAGAGAAATGGAATAATCATGTATTCTGGTAGGTTGGGTTTCAGTCAGATCCCCGACTTCTTTAAGAAGTCGGGGATCTTGTAATTCGATGCTATAATCAACAAATAACGACTTGGTGTCATATTATGATGATTACTCAAGAATTAGAATGTAGAGAAAACATCTCTCAAGATGTGATTTTTCCCCCCAGTGATTTATATAGTGATGAACCTCCCGTGGAAACAGAACTACATTTAAGACAAATAATTCTCCTTTTCAAATGTCTAGAATGGTTGTGGAAAGATAGATATGATTTCTATGCTGCGGGAAATCTCACCATTTATTATAGTCCTAATCAGAAAAAATCAGAATATTTCCGAGGTCCTGATTTCTTTGTTGTGCTAGGAACAGAACGCAAAACTCGGAAAAGTTGGGTAGTTTGGAATGAAGACGGTAAATATCCCAATGTAATTTTAGAAATTCTCTCACCAACTACAGCGAATACAGATAGAGAATACAAAAAAGAACTTTATCAAAATACTTTCCGCACACCGGATTATTTTTGGTTTGATCCTTATACACTAGAATTTGCAGGTTTTCATTTATTAGATGGAAAATATCAACCTCTAGAAGCAAATGAAAAAGGACATTTATGGAGTGAACAATTAGATTTATATTTGGGAATTCATGAGGGATTATTGCGGTATTTCACACCAGAAGGAAAGCTAGTTTTTAGCCCTGAAGAAACCGCAGAACGTTTAGCAGCAAAATTGCGGGAGTTAAATATAGATCCTGATACAATTTAATCTACAATCAAATGTAGGTTGGGTTAAGCGATAGCGAAGCGCTCCGCAGGAATCGCGCAACCCAACAAAAGTTTTAATAATATGTTTTAATAATATGATGTTGGGTTTCGTTCCGATTGCTCCGCGTTCACGCAGTGTCCCGCAGGGATACGTTTACGTTCCACAACCCAACCTACGGAACTAAACTCTGTTTTTGTAGCAAAAATTAATTATAACTATGCCCTACAGTGATTTTACACTAAAAAAAGTCCGTCAGGATTTAGCGATCGCCATCCATGAAGGAGGACGGTTTTTTCCAGATGTACCTCCTGTAAAACCTGATGATTTGCTACGTCAAGAACTAGAAGAAGGTTTACCATTGGTACTTGCAAGGGGTAGTGAAAAAGCCCGTTCTGAATGGATTATTAGCCCTGTATTAACAGCAGTTCGACGATTATTAGATCGTCAAATTAGCCTTTTTTCTGGAGAAGATTTTACCGTTGATTCTAGTATTGGACTCAATGGTATTTGTGACTTTCTGATTAGTAAATCACTAAGCCAATTAGAAATTCAAGCTCCAGTAGTTATAATTATAGAAGCAAAAAAAGAAAATCTTAATGGTGGTTTAGGTCAGTGTATTGCAGAAATGGTAGCTGCCCAAAAATTTAATGCTGCTAATAATGTCAACATTCCCATAATTTTCGGTTCTGTCACTAGTGGAACTACTTGGAAATTTTTAAAACTGGAGGGTAATTCAGTCACTATTGATATTACTGAATATCCATTGCCACCAGTTGAGCCAATTTTAGCATTTCTAACGTGGATGTTATCAGTAAATTAATATTGTTTTTAAATTCTGTAAATCCTGATATAGCTACGCTATCAGACAATAATATGATGTTGGGTAAGAGGATGTTTGAAAAGTATCAGAATTAATCGAGATCCCCCCAACCCCCCTTACAAAGGGGGGCTAAATTCCTCAAAGTCCCCCTTTGTAAGGGGGATTTAGGGGGATCTGCGGGTGTCAGATCCCACACGAAAAAGTTTTCAAACAACCTCTAAGATACGTCAACCCAACCTACTGGAAATTTACACCTTCATAAATATCATTGAAGGGAATTTGAAAATCTATGGATTTTAAAGACAATATATCATTTACTGATTCATATTCAGTTAATACCCATTGTCCTTCGGCATTTTTAGCAAATTGTTCAATAAAATATTCATATTGATTAATCATAATATATTCCTTTAATTCAGGAAGAGAACGATAAAATCTAAATTTGTCGGTTTTATCATAATTTATAGTTGATTTAGATAACACTTCGACAATCATTAACGGATTTGTGACTTGAGTAGTTCCAGTTCCTTGATATATTGGTTCTCCTTGAATTACCATAATATCTGGATAAGTATAGATTTGATAACGTTGTAGCCATAATTTAACATCACCCATATAAATCTTGTAATTTTGATTCCGCATTTTTAATTTAAAATGTAGATAAAAATTACCTGCGATTTCATTATGATTCGTAGTTCCACCACTCATAGGTATAATCTCTCCGTGTATATATTCGTTTTTAACTTCTGATTTTTCTTCTAGTTCTAAATATTCTTCTGGAGTATAGTATTTGCTGGATGTTTGAATTTGCATATCAACCTCATATTTTTAATTTCCATTACCCAGGATAATGCTTGGCTAAAAATTCTTGTGCTTCCGCTTTATCTTTAATTATACCATCTACAGTAGCAGTTAATAAATCATCAAGCATTTGCTTATATTGGGGACTAGGTTTATAACCCAATTGTTTTAAATCATTCCCATTTAATAGCGGTTGAATATTTCCCCAGTTTGTTAAATATTGCCAAATCCGTCTTCTGATTTTGCGGGGACTTTGTAAAGCAATTAAAATTAAAGTCTGCAAATCATATCTTTTGAGTAAATAAATAGTTTGACTAGGTTTTTCAAAAGTTGGTAATAACGTAATTACCTCAGCTTGAATTTGAGATAATTTCTCTAATCTGACAATACTATCATCAACTAATTGCAGATTTTTAGCTACTTTCCCCCGATATTCTGGTTGTAAATAGGCAATTAATACTTCTAGACGCATTTGCCAATTTATTAAAGTTTGTTTTTTATCAAATTTCCTTAAACAGTGTTTTAATAAATTTAATTGTCGAGAAAGTTCCACATCTAATTTTAAAGTAGGATGAATACATTGTAAAGCCCCCAAATTATCCAATAATTCTAAAGCTGATTGCCAATAATCTGCTGCTAATATATATTTTAATTCAGTTTTTAGTCGAGTTTGCAAAGCCGGAGTTTTACTATTTTCCTGACTTGTTCTATCATAAACTCCACTATTTATAGCATAACGAATATAAGTTTCTGTTTGTGGTTCTAGAGAAAATCCAAACCGCACCGCAAACCGCACACCGCGATAAATCCGAGTTGGATCTTCAATAAAACTATTAGCGTGTAAAATTCTAACTTGCTGATTTTGCAAGTCTATAAAACCACCAAAGAAATCTAATAATTCACCAGCACGAGGAGAAGTTAACCTTAAAGCCATGGCATTAATCGTAAAATCTCGCCGATATAAATCTTGCCGAATAGAACTAGCTTCAACCTCTGGATTAGCTGCTGGGTAAGGATAAAATTCAGTTCTAGCTGTGGCAATATCCACCCATAAGGAATCTAATACTAAATCTTTATGCCATAATAAAGCCGCAGTTTGAAAAGCACCATGAATTTCTAATCTGGCATTTTGATAAATTTGCTGTAAGGCTTTAGCTAATTCTACCCCTGCACCAACGTCTGCGGTTTTATGAAAACCATCAACGACTAAATCAATATCATTAATTATCAAACTGCGATTTTCCGCTTTTGATAATAGCAAATCTCGCACTGCACCACCAACTAAATAAAGATGCCAACCTCGTTTTTCTGCTTCTTGCGATGCTGTAGTCAGTAATTCCCAAAGTTGCGGTGTCAGACGTTTTTCTAATTCCGTACTTAGTCCTAAATCCTGAGAATAATTTTTAATTTTTAATTCTAAATTTTTAATTGTTAATTGATGTAATTCTCTTAAAATATCGGTGCGGGTGACAATACCAACTAATTGCCCATGATCTAATACTGGTAATCTGCCAATATCATAAGTCACCATTAAAGACTCAATTTCTGGTAAAGAAGTATCAGGGGTAATTGTCTTTAAATTACTTGTCATATAACCTTTAACTGGTGCATGACTAAACCCATGATGTAAAGCAATATCTAAATCCCGTCGGGAAATAATTCCGATTAATAAATCTTGATTATTCACTACAGATAAACCTGAATGTCCATAACGTAATAAAATCCGCTGGGCTTCGGCTATAGTAGTATCAGGGCGAATTGTCCGCACTGGAGAAGACATCAAATCTCTAGCTGTGGGAGGATGGGGAATTTGGGCTTTTAAACCATCTAATAATTGTTGTAAAATTGGTTGGGAATCTGTAGTGCGAAGATTAAAAGATGCGGCTTGAGAATGTCCACCACCACCATGAGGTTGAAATAAGGAATTAAGATTTGTTTGGGGAATTTGCGTTCTGCCAATTACTGTTAAGCGCCAATCATTTTCACTCAAAGGATATTCATTTGCTAACAGTACAGCATCAGATTCTGTTAAATCAATAATTTCCGAAGCTAAACCTGATAAACCGGGGACAAAACCATCGGTTTTTAGTGTCACCCAAGCTATGGTATATCCCCGCAAACAAAGATATTGTAAATTCTCTAAAGCTGCACTTAACAATTGTTGTAATTGTGGTGATAAACCAGGATCACGATAAGTAGAAATAACTGATAAATTTGCCCCTTGCTGCATTAGCCAAGCCAACGCTAAAGCATCTCTGGCTGTAGATTGTTTATAGGTTAATGAACCTGTATCCACATGAATACCCAAAGCCATTACAGTTGCTTGGGCAGAATTTAAAGAAATATTATTTTTTTGCAATTCTTCTACCATTAAGGTAGTTGTCGCCCCCACTTCGTCAATATATAATTGAGTGCTGGGAATGTCTCTTTCCTGTCCAAAATGATGATCGTAAACAATGATTTCTTGGACATTGGGTAAATCGAACCAGATAGCAGCTTTACCCAAGCGATCGCGCTTTTGAGTATCCACAACCATTAAAGAGCGAATTTTTTCAGGATTTACCGAACGTCTTTCAATTAGCGGATACTCGTCACGATGTAACGCTAAAAAGTCCCGTACAGGAGGATGTGCGCCCCCAGTCAAGACAATTTTGCTCCCTGGTTTGAGACAAGTTAACCCCACCGCTGCCCCCAAAGCGTCAAAATCCGCAGTTGTGTGACAAAGAATTAAATCCATATATTTTTAAGATAGGAGTCAGGAGAAAGAAGGAGTCACCGAGTCAGGAGTCACCGAGTCAGGAGTCACCGAGTCAGGAGAAAGAAGGAGTCAGGAGTCACCGAGTCAGGAGTCACCGAGTCAGGAGAAAGAAGGAAGAAGGAAGAAGGAAGTAGAAGTCAGAGAATATAATTTTTATCTTAATCAATTTCCCAATCACCAATTACCAATCACCAATCACCTAAAGAAAAAACAGATTGGCGGATCAGAAGTGAGCAACTGTTACAACCAGACGTAAAATATTAATTGATCAGGTGATGCCTTATGAGTTCATAAGGTTCACTGAAAACCCTAGACTGTTTATACAGCAGCAGTTCTGGGAAAACTAAGATTTAGTTATGTTGGGAAAAACAAAATGACCATAGTATTTCAAATCGCTTTAATATCATTAGTCTTGTTCTCCTTCGTGCTTGTGATTGGTGTACCTGTTGTTTACGCCACTCCTCAAAACTGGGTAGAATCTAAAAAACTACTCTGGGTTGGTTCGGGTATTTGGGCGGCTTTAGTCGTGTTAGTTGGTATATTAAACTTTTTTGTGGTTTAGTTGAATGCTTTAATCATTCACTAACGCATACCATACACTCTATTAAGAGCAGAAAAGCTTAGGTAAGGAGTTAAACAGAAAAAACTTTCTTTTTCTAAACGACCTTTTCCTGATTGTGCTTTTCTGCTCTTCTATTTTGATGGCAGAAAAGTATATTGGTAAAGCAGTTATTGTAAATTTATAAGGGAAATGCCGAAAACCCTTGAAGATGTAGCTGACTTAGGAAGCTACATCTGTGCTTTAGCTGACGGGATGAAGGCTAGAGGCTTTCCTTTATCCTGCATTGACATTAATTTAAAAATTTGAAATAATTTCAAATTTTAATCCATATTCGTGAGACAATTAAATTGTCGGCAAAGACATTAAAAACCTACCGGGGGACTCTCGGAAAGTTACGCTTGTCAGAGATGATTCTGCCAGTAATGGCAAACAGAATCAGGGCAAGAACCCAAATATTTAAGGCAATGCCTGAAGCTGGGATAACTGAGAGATATAGACTGAAACTCTCTATAGAATCTCCGCGTCTTTAGACCGGGGAGTGTCAATTAGAGGCAGTTATGGCAGTTTTTGAAGGAAATTTTCAGCACACCGAGTCTTTGCGCTTTGCATTGATCATTGCTCGCTTTAATGATCTTGTCACCATGAAACTCGTAGAAGGATGTAAAGATTGCTTAAAACGTCATGGTATAGATCCTGATCCAGAAGGACAGCAAGTAGACTATGTTTGGGTTCCCGGTAGTTTTGAAGTTGCCAATGTAGCCCGTCAATTAGCAATGTCTGGCCGTTATGATGCCATAATTTGCCTGGGTGCAGTCATCAAAGGACAAACACCGCATTTTGATTATGTATCATCGGAAGTTTCTAAAGGCATTGCGGCGGCCAGTTTCCAAACAGGTGTGCCGGTAATTTTCGGGATTTTGACCACAGATACCATGCAGCAAGCCCTAGAACGAGCCGGCATCAAGAGTAATCATGGTTGGGAATATGCCATGAACGCCATAGAAATGGCGACTCTCATGCGGCAATTACGCCCGAATTTAGCAGGTTAATTGGGTAATGGGTGATAGGTAATGGGTAATTGGTAATTGGTAATTGGTAATTGGTAATTGGTAATGACAACGGACAACTGTACGGGCGAAGCATTTGGAGAACTATTTTTGGCAATGACCGATAATTTATCTTCCAAATGCTTCGCCCCTACTGACAAAAAAATAATTTAATTTAGGGGTTGACAAACCTGAATATATCTGGAATAATAAGTCTATTGGTAAGTTCGCGGGTGTAGCTCAGTGGTAGAGCGCAACCTTGCCAAGGTTGATGTCGTGGGTTCGAATCCCATCACCCGCTTTTTAGCTTAACCGACAGAAGCCCCACGTCTGACCCGATAGGGCAGCGGGGCATGAATGGCGCGTGAATTGACGACGGTTTTCCGACCAACGCGACAGCAAGGAAGGAAAACATGGAGACAATTCCCAAAATTTGTGTTATGAATTGAATATCTCGGCAAGGCAAGAGAATAGCGATAACCAAGCTAGATACATGATCATTTTTGTTGATTAACCTTGATTTTGCCTTTGGAACGAGGGGTCAGCCTATCGCCTTAACATCAGTCTTGTTGTTCTCGAAGAGCAAAAAGCTGTTAACTGGGTAGGAAGCCTATACTTACCCGCAAGGGAAGTGTAGGTAGTTCACTTAAAGTTGATATATTAAAGTAACACTAAAAGATTTTCCATCTCTACTAAATTGGTAGATGATGGATTTTTAAGTTGGGATAGTTTGTTATTAGACTTTCCCAGCTATATCATTAGACGTAATTTTAGAGTTTCCCATACTGATTTTCAGGAAAATTGGGGAATAATGTAAAAAAACCGCCCAAGTTATTTATCTCGCTTGTGCAACCTCAAAAACCAGATAAAATTGACTTAAATACGGAATACGCTTGTCCTTGTCGTCGCAAGGGACATTTGATTCCTATCACGCTAACAGAAGCTTTCGGATGCGATCGCTGTCAGCAGATTTTTGTTGTCGAAGACAATGGATATGTATTAGAGCAACTTTCTACTACCTATCCATATAAACGTGCTTGGCGCTGGAAAGGCAATAATTGGCAAATTGTTCAACCCCGATTAGGACAAAACTATTTGCCAGTAGCACTCAGCATTATTTTTGTGTTAGTGATTATATGGCTACCATTAGCTCTACGATTGGCTAATAGTTCCAATATCATAGCTTGGACAATTGTAGCAGTGCTATTGGTAATTCTGCCAGCACTAATGGTCTGGCTTACTTACAGACGTTAACTCCATGACAGGTGAAGTGATTGATGATTACCCCGAACCTATGACAAGTGCTAACCGCGCCTTTCAGGCTTCCCTGAAATTGGGAACGACTAAGGGGATAGATAGGAGTCGTGCTGTGTTAGCAATGGCACAAGCGATAGAAAGTGATTTTGATGAAATTCTCGAAGCTAATACTCTGGATTTAGAAGCAAGTCGAGAAATGGCAGTTACCGAATTAATTTTGGACTGGTTGAAGCTAACTCCCTCTCGGTTGGAGAATACTATTAAGATTCTGCAACGATTGGGAGAATTATCTGATCCTTTACGACGGGTGAGAACTGCTGATTATCAACAGGAAGACTCTCAAAGCTATACTCAATTAATGCCTTTAGGGGTGATTGCCTTTATTTATGAGGCTTTCCCCGATTTAGGGGCGATCGCTGCTGGTTTTTGCATAAAAACTGGCAATAGTATTATTCTTAAAGGTAGTACGGAAGCTAGTAACTCCAATACAGCGATCGCTAACGCCCTGCAAACAGCCATTACAAAAGTCGGATTACCCGCAGGTTGTGTAGAATTAATCACCGCTGAACATGGTGCTTCAGTGCGAGACTTAGTTACCCAAGATCAGTATTTAAGTTTAGTTATTCCCTACGGACGTTCCAGTTTAATTCAACAGGTGGTCAGACAAGCAACCTGCCCAGTGTTAAAATCAGCAATGGGTAATTGTTATCTGTATTGGTCAATCAACAGTAGCTTAGAAATGATTCGCTGGATGATTATGGATAGCCATGAAAGCGAACCAGATCAAGTCAATGCCATTGAAAAAGTTTTAGTGCATCGTCAAGCCTTACCATCTTCCTTATCAGTGCTGTGGAGTAGTTTAAAAGAAAAAGGTTTTCAACTCAAAGGAGATGCAGAACTAGTTGCAGCATTTCCCCAATTGCAATTAGCCAAAGATGAAGAATGGGGAACACCGTATTTAACCAAAACAGTAGCTTTTAAGTTAGTAGATAGTTTAGAAAGTGCGATCGCTTGGATTAATCAATATAGTAGCAGTCATGCTGATAGTATTGTCACCGAATCCTACCAAGAAAGTCGCCAATTTGCATTAGGAGTAAATAGCGCCTCTACCTACATAAATGCTTCCCCGCGTTTTTCCCGTCACTCCTCACGAGGAGAGGCTGTATTTTTAGGAATGTCCAATCAAAAAGGACATCGCAGGGGATTTATTAGTTTGGAAACATTGACAACCGTGAAGCATATTGTTCAGGGAAATGGACGGTTTTAGGGAGAATGTCTGAATCAGGATATCCAGGATTTAAGGATGAACAGGATTTCATTATTTTCATCTTCTTCATATTCTTAATATCCTGAAAATCCTCAAATCCTGAGTATCCTGATTCAGACAAATTCACATCCTGAAAATCCTCAAATCCTGAGTATCCTGATTCAGACAAATTCACATCCTGAAAATCCTTAAATCTTGGAAATCCTGATTCAGACAAATTCACATCCTGAAAATCCTTAAATCCTGGAAATCCTGATTCAGACAAATTCACATCCTGAAAATCCTTAAATCCTGGAAATCCTGATTCAGACAAATTCACATCCTGAAAATCCTTAAATCCTGGAAATCCTGATTCAGACAAATTCACATCCTGAAAATCCTAAAATCCTGGATATCCTGATTCAGACATATTTATTTTCCGTAAATCAAGGTAGAATATCAGATAAATGTGCTACCTACCAAGATCATGAGCCTGTGCATCAATCCTAACTGCCCAAAGCCGCAAAATCCCAACAATATCCTATTTTGTGAAACCTGTAGTTCAGGCTTGTTACTACAAGACCGCTATCGGGTAATAGTTAGGCTGGGAGGAGGTGGCTTTGGTGATACATTTGAAATCAACGAAGTCAGAACCAACAAAACCAAAGTTATCAAAATCTTGACCGATAATCGGCAAAAAGCCATAGAATTATTTAAACAAGAAGCCGATGTTTTAAGTCAACTCCATCATCCTGGTATTCCTAAAGTAGAACTAGACGCTTATTTTGAATATTATCCCCACAACCACAACACCCTAATTCATTGTTTAGTAATGGAAAAAATTGAGGGAGAAGACTTACAACCCACATTCCGCACCCCAAAATGTTACAGAGGGAAATTACGGAGATGAAAATCAAAGGGAGCATCAAAACAAACAGATAAAGTGAAAAAAGGCATTTGAGAAACAGTAAATCACCAAAAATGTCATCAAAATCTATTCTCAATAAGAAGCAATAAGAATGCACACCACCTGGAGAGGTCAATGAATAAGCGAAAGGAGATATTCAAGAAATAATTATAAGTTAGACTAATCAATTAAAGTAAAAAACGAAATTATAGACATAGTAAAATGGAGCTATAAATCAAAGAGATTAGCTCATCTTTACTCATAGAAATTAAATTGATAGAGATGATAATTAGCTGACTAATTGATAGTAACGTAAACAATCATCTGGTAAAAGACTCAAGATAAAATCTCTGTCCTTATTCCAATTAGAAATATGTTTCTCCTGATTGAGTGTAACCAAATGAATACACTGAAAGCATTGAAAAATCCAGCGTAAAGTAGGACGATTAGTTGCTTTGCCTAATTGATTTTTAATTGTTGATTTAGACTCCAAAAGAGCATTTCTAATATGACGTTGAGCCAAAGTATAAACCAGTAGACATAAACCCATAATCATTCCCAAAGACTCTATTCTCTCAGGACTTTTGAGGAAAATACTGTCGGCAAAAAATAATGGGTCTTTGAGAAAACCAAACCCTCTTTCACATGATTGTTGAGCTTTATATTCCCTGAGCATAGAATCATTGCTTAGTTCCTTTGAATCTAAAACATTTGTCGCAATAATAAAACGTCCCGCACTCAGCAATTCTGTATTAATTTTACTTTCATCCTGGGAGACTGTAGCTGATATTTGATAGGATATTTCTCCTGAAGTATCTTTTTTATTAGATTTTACTTGAGTCACCGTACTTTCGTGAATTTGATGATATTTGAATTGTTTTGATAATTTTGATAATGCCTTGATAGCATCTGCAACACATGCAAATCTCTCTTGTGATAACTTTTTCAAATCTTGCACAGCTTTTGATTCTGCTTTGGTAATTTTTTGTGTGAGCTTATGCAGGTCTGATTCTTTTCTTTCTTGACTTTGCACTACTAACCATCTTTGTTCTATCCCTGCATAATTTTGGATTTTTGATGCTAATTTATATCCTGGTATTGTACTATCAATAAATTCTGATTCTGCTAATGTTGATATTAATGATTTTGCTGCTTTTATGCTTAATGGTACTCGACATAACCAACGTAATTCTGACATCATTTTCAGGTTTGATTCTGTATATAAAGCAGCGTCAGCAACCATGAGACTATTAACTTCTAATTGTTTTTGATATTCTACTGCTATTTTACCAAAACATGATGAGTCAGCTTGGTTTCCCGATGCTAGTTTTAAAAATATTGGTATGTCTCCATCTCCTGAACATATCATTTCTATGATAAACTGTTTTAAGTCTGGACGATGGTCACGAGAATAACCGTAGGTGATGGTTATTTCTTTTGGTGATTTTACTGCTAATTCTTCTAATTCTTGGTTATTTCCTACTTTTTGACTCTCAAATATTACGAATGGTAAGCTAGTGTTATACTGCCCATGCACGTGCATTGATGATGAGTCTAGATGTGATGTTGATAGTGATACTCCAAATTTTTGAGCAGCTTTTAAGGCTATGATAAAAAAGATTGTATCTAAGCCTTTTATAAACAGTTTATCCATGACTCTCCCCAATTTATCGTCGTTGAGATATTCTGGTTTTACTCCTGCTCCTATTAAATGCTCACAGGCTATTGTTTCAAAATATTTGGGAAACATATATAACGGTTTGGAGACAAATCCTAACCCGTTTATTATCATGGCTTTTACCACTTGACCTGCATTTACTTTTTCGTCTTTTTCGACTCCTATTAATTCATTTATTATTTCTACTATTCCGATTGAATCTATGATTCCTGCTACTATCCCTAGATGGTCTATGTTCTGAATTTCCATTTCTTGAGGTTTTAATTTCACAACAGTTTCCTCTCATACTTCTGTTGTTATCAATTATTTCTTATTTGGTTATCAATTCATTTTTTTCTTTTGTTACCAAGTTTCACTTTCTCACACCATTTCGCTTTTAATGCTATTTATTATTATTAAGCATCTTAATTTTTGAATTGACTTTAGTTATTATGTACTACTTTAAGGGCTTTTTTGATCTGTGACAGTTTGGGGTGCGGAATGTGGGATATAAATCTACTGGTAAAACGGGCTGTGGCATTAGGTCACGATGTGATGAATGTCCTGCAAATTGCCTGTGTGAACCCTGTCAAACATTACAATTTGGATGTGGGATTACTACAAGTTGGGGACAGTGCAGATTTGATTGTTGTTGATAATTTACAAGATTTCACGGTGTTGGCTACTTATTGTCAAGGTGTTTTAACAGCAAAAACCGGGTCAACTTTGTTACCATTTGTTCCTGTCAAACCTATCAATAGCAGAAGACAATGTAGTTCATGTATTACCTTTACCTGTGGCTGGGTTGATGAGTGATAGCGATGGTTATGAGGTAGCAAAACAGTATGCAGAACTTGATAATTGGGCAAAACAATTAGGGTCAAAACTGACTGCACCATTCATGACACTTTCATTTATGGCATTGCCGGTGATCCCAGACTTAAAACTGAGTGACCGGGGGTTATTTAGTGGTAAAGAATTCCGGTTTGTGTCGTTGTGGATTGATTAGATTTTAACTTGGCACAAATCAATATTTTCATAGGGTATAATCGCTGGTTTTGATAACATATTCAAAATCAAATTTATGCCCAAATTTATGTCAATTTAAAATATTAGGAATAAAGTAGAAATTAAGTTTTTCAATTAAAATTATGAATCCAGAACTAGAGGCATATCAAAATGAATTTATAGAAGCCATACCGGGGTTTATTTCAATTGTTGACTTAAATCTGACGTATCTTACGGTTAATAACAAACTATCTGCTTTGTTTAACTTAGAGAAAGAGAATATTAAGGGAATGCTGGCTGGTGGAAGTTGCAAAAAGCAAAGTGTGCAAATGCAGCAATTACTTGACTCTCCAGTGGGAACTGAAATAACTTGGGAGTATTATTTTGAAGGTACTTGTTTAGCTGTTTCCTCTAAACGACATGAGTTTTTTATTGTCAATCAAGCTGTTGATATTACTGAAAGAAAAAATCTAGAGGAAAAACTTAAAGCATCTAATGAGAGAAATGGAATATTACTCAGGGCTATTCCTGAAGCTATTAAGTCAGGGGCGGGAAGACATTCTACTGATGAGTTAGAATTTCTTGTTAAATCTTTAACTGAAAATCCCATTGTTGACCGACAATCAATTGAAACATTAATTAGATTAGAAGTTCAAGTTAGGGAAAATTCTGCCAAAATGCAACAAGTCGAAAAAATGCTTTTTTGGGATGATTCTTCATTGATGAGCAGAGTCAAAGCATTAGAGGTTTATCAACAAAACGATGATGAAAACTGGGAACAACTTGCAGAAAGCAGAAATAAAATCAATGATTTATCTAAAATTATGGAGATTATTACTAGCATCCCTGGTGGGTTAAAATCTTGGCTAATAGTGTTTATTATCCTCCAAATGACAGGAATCTTTGTTATAGATTTGGGTGTGAGATTATTGAACTTAGAACACTTCATACCCATTGAAAGAAAACAGTAATTATAGTTTTAAGCTTTTGATTTCGTGGGGTAACATGAATTTATCCTCTTTCCAAAACCCCAGGGCAAGCGCATCTTATTTTTAGAATGCTTACTGGACAAAGGTTTTGACGATTGTTAAGTTTTGTAACTAAAAGTTAAAACCCTTGCTGGGCATGGATTACAGAATTTAGGTGCGTTTGCCCTGGGAATACTCCAAAGACAACAGAATATTAAGCACAAGATTTCTTACCCTGTCTAAAAATTCCCTGTCAGCTTCGTCAATGGTATTCCTACCAAGATTATTGTCATCGTTGTAACTCAAATCACCGTTATCTGTAACCTGACAACTAGTAAGGATTCAGGTCTAAATTTGAGGGATTAAATCTGGGGTCTGCACATTAGGATTAACCATAGCTTTAATGGCTTGGGTAAAAAACTCAATCACAGAACGTCCTTGACGGCGACAAGTTTGTATAACCGTCAATAAATTGGCAGTATCTTGAAACCGCGACCTAGTACGAGAACCACCACTGACTTTTCGTTTTGTCACTGCTAAACGTAACGTTCGTTCGGCTAAATTATTATCAGGGGGTATGTGCGGGTGGTCTAAAAAATACCACCATTGATGAGCTTTATTGCGTAAGGAGCGTAAAAGTTTACCGGCTTCCCCTCCAGCTTTATCAATCCATGAATGAATAGCAAATTCAACTTTTAATTTGAACTCAGAAGCCCAACTTGAGAACTCATCAATGTTGTGAGTTTTTTGGAAGAGAGCGTAGTTTTTAAAACCTTCATCTATCAGGTTGAGGAATGTTGACCCAATTTCTTTATTATTTAAACCAGGAAGCTTAATCAGTTTCTTGAAGTGACGGCGTAAATGTGCCTGACATTTCTGTTGAGCCTTAACTGGATAACCGTTATAGGCACTAAAATCATCAGAACTGAGTACACCCTCATAGCTTGAACCCAGAATCGCCTCTAATTCAGCACGAGAACGAGTATCAGCCGCATGAAATAAAGCGAAGTCGGTATTGGCAAAAATCCATAACCATTCTTTTACCCCTTTGACTACCCAAGGTGTTTCATCTGCATGGATATTTGGCTGGGTAAGTTTAATCCACTCTTTGAGGATGTCTGCCGATGGTGGTTTTGACGATGTTGTGCTGTCTAAATCTCTACTTACTTTGAGTTTCTCTATGACAATTTCTAGTTCTATTACTTTGGTTTTTAGTGCTTCTATAGCGAGCGCCTGCTCCATGACCATCTCTATCAGTTGCTCTGTTGCCAACTGTCTCAAGGTTTCTCTGTCTGGTTTTGGGGGCAGGTTTTTTTCCATACCTGTGATATTCCCCCTCCATTGTCACTCTTGTCAATACCCCCACCTGAATCCTTACCATCATTGAGATATTCTGCTTTTACTCCTACACCAATTAAATGTTCACAAGCAATTAATTCAAAGAATTTTGGAAACATATATAACGGCTGTGACATCATACTTAAGCAGTTCAAAATCATCGCTTTTACCACCTGACCTGCACTGACTTTTTCTCCTGGCTCTGAACCTACTAAATTATTAATTTATTTCTACAATCCCTATTGAATATACTATTCCTGCTACTATCCCTAAACAGGGGAAACGCATCTAAATTATCTTGACAGAATACTATATTAGTGCATCAATATGGGAAAATATCTAACTTCATTCAAAATCTGATAAATTCCTTTATTAAAATTATAAAAATTTCATAAATTTAGAGTAAGTATTTATTTTTAATGATGGATTTATTTTGTTCAGTTCTATATATTAATATCTATATTTTTTGGCATCAAAAATATAGATTCTATTGTAGAATCAACAGAAAAATAAATTGGTTATATTTATATTTGTCTATATTTTCTGATTTTTATCAGATACATTCTAAAATCTTCTCTAAATATTCATCATCCCATCCTGCACAAAACTGCTTACTTTTAGTTCCTAGTTTTTGGCTTTTTTCTTTTCCTAAAAGATTAACTGCTATATGACGAATAACTGCAAAGTTTTGTGGTGCATTATCCTTTCTTATCCGACAATCATCTTCTCTAAAAGCTACATCTAAAACCCAGTGTAATGAATTCTCTATACCCCAATGAGTGCGGACTGATTCTCCTAGTAATTTCGCATTATTTGTCAAACTACTTATATAATAGCCTGTCTCAACCTTCGTTTTTCCATTAACTTTTCGTATATATTCTACCATTCCTACACTTTGAAGATTTACCCATTTCTTATCAGTATCTATTCTTTCTTCTATGTCTGATAACATGAGATAATGACGAATCTCTTCTCTTCCATGTTTGTCTTCTTTTGTATGAAATTCACTATATTTGAATCCCTCAAACCCTTTAGATATAGCTTCTTTGAAGATTTCTTCTACATTCTTATATAAATTACCTTGATTCTTTTTGAGTGCGATAATATATTCGCCTGATTTTTCTGCAATTGATTTTACTATCTCTTTTTGACACCCCATCGCATCAATCGTTACTAAACATCCGGCTATATCTAATACTTTAATTAATTCCGGTATGGCTGTTATTTCATTTGACTTTTCTTCTACTTTACATTGTCCTAATACTAATTTATTACTAGTTGCCCATGCACTTACCATGTGAATCGCACCTTTATCCTTTCCTTTATCATATGAATGCCTTAATGTTTTCCCATCTATTGCTATGACTTCTCCTTCTGTAATTTTATTGATAGATTTTATCCAACTCAAAAAACAATTCTGAAATTGTTGCGGATCTATTCTCGCAAATACTCTGGCGAATGTATCATGAGATGGAATCCCGTTTGGAAGTTCTAAAAATTGTTTTAGCCATTTTTCTTTCTTTTTTCCATAAGCCTCCATCAATACCCAACTATCTACTCCACAGATCACTGCACAAATCGCAATGGTTACTATATCTATTAATTTATGCCTTTTTGTTCTCTCAACTCTTTTATCTTCTAAATCTTTAAAGTGATCTACTATTGTGATTTTTGGTGGTAGCTTCATTTTGTGAATTTTGTCTCTTTAGTTTTATTGAGAATACCACTTCAACTCATTTTATTGATTCTTATAGAAACGAATTTACCATCAAATTTTCTTCATACTCATTTATTGGCTTGATATTAACATGGTAATACTGCCCTTTTTATCTATTCATAGAAGTTACATTTTGTCAAAAAAAATTAGATGCGTTTCCCCTGTATCCCTAAATGGTCTATCTTCTTCAATTCCAGGTCTTTTGTACTAAACATGGTAACAGAAACTCCATATAAGTATCTGTTACCATGTTCTCATTTTTCTGTTGATTTAAAACGTTTTTTTAGTTTTTTTTATAGTCATTGAGGATAAAGCTTTCAATGATTGTGGACTAAGTTTTCCATTACAATCACCTCAGAATCAAAATTTTGTACTTAGTCGTTTTTGTTGACTGTATATCTGCTTTAATAGTAGTTATTTCTATTTAGCTTCAATAAATTTTAGTCAACCCTCACAAGCATTAGTTCTTATGTACTAAATACATCGGTTTCCTTGGGGTGTGACACTTGAGGGTGCGGAATGTGGGTTACAAAAGTATATGCAAAAAAATGGGTTGCGTCCCATTAACCAAACTACAGCAATAGCATGGCTGAAAGATTTATGTGTAGTGGTGCGGCGAGGACTTAGTAGCCCTTTACACTCTTGCTCTTTTGCCCTCTTCTCTTTTTTCTTTTCCCTTCTTAACCCACCGCCGTGAGGCGGAAAATATTTTTCTGTAAAAAGCTGGCTTTTGGTGTCTGGGTTCAGTATAGCACACATTTTCCATTTTGTCTGAATCAGGATTTCCAGGATTTAAGGATTTACAGAATTAAAGAATACGCAAGATTCAGATACCCGACTTCTTAAAGAAGTCGGGTATCTAGTTATTCTAGTTGTTCATAACTAATTTGGGATTGTTATTGTAGAATAAAAGCAAGATATTAATAGTACCTGACAAATTGTGAATCCATTTTCATAAAACATCCTGGAAATCCTGATTCATACAATTAAATCATATATAGTAAATCAACCGAATATTAGCAGATAGTCCCAGCTTAAAATCCTATTTAGAAGAAGCCTTTTTATTAAGTTATCAAGATGGAATTAACTTAGCAGTCAAAGAAACAAACCTCCCCTATGAAACCTTTCCAGAAAATTGTCATTATGAAATCACACAAATATTAGAACCTGAATTCTTACCAGAATTGTAACCTTCTAACCTTCTTCCTTCGCGCCTTTGCACCTTAGCGTCTTTGCGCGAAACAAAATTAACTCAACCGTTCCCGCAACCATAAAGCCAACAAAGGCATAGCTAAACGATAACCATGTTCAGCATCATAAATCAAACCCTTATGCTGTAACCCAGTTAACGCACCTTGCAGACTCCCACCCCGTGAAAGTCCATGCTTTTGAATATACTCCTTACTCTGGGGTTTATCAGTAGGATCAATAGCCAAAGATTCCAATAAATGTACCTGATTTGCAGGTAACAACATCAGCAAAGATTCATAAGTCATAGATAAATCTCTCAATAATCCTGCAATAGCCTTTTGAACATCTTCCTCCCGAATTAAACCATCTGCACAACGGGACGCAGATAACCGCCGAATAATCGCCATCCCATCGCCAATATGTCCCTGTACCGCCTCTAGAAATAGCTGTAAGGCTTGACTATGACAGTCAAAGGTGAAACCTTGCGTATGTAAAATTTCCCTCGCCCACAAGGCTAAAATATCCTTAGCTAAAGGGGCTAATTGGATAGTTTCTAGGGGATAATTAGTATCATCTGAATGTTGGCTAGACTCAGCAATGGTGGCTATTAGTACATAGCTAACATGAGGATAAGCCTTAACTTCTTTCCTAAATGTAGTTTCCCATAAACCATGACGATCCCAAGAACGAATATGGGGAAAACTTTCTAAAATCAGCAATATGCGGTGATTTAAATCAACCGCCATTATTTCCAATAAGTCTAACAAACTGGCGAAAGCTTGCCATAGTTGTTCCTGTTCCAAAGAACGAATTAGTTTTAGTTGACTTTCAGAATTAAAAGTAAAAAATTCCGAAGTATTTTCATTTAACCAGATTTGAATTTTTTCCGCTTCCCAATTTTGACTAATCGCTTCCGCTAATAGTTGCACAAATCTCTCTGCTTCTGTAGCGCGAATGCAGTCTATTTCCAAGATAACTGTATTCACCTCCTGTGCTGCACCTCTCACTAAAGTGCGTCTCCCACTACCAGGGACTCCAGTAATTAACAAATCACCATCCTTTGCCAGTATTTCAATAATCCGCTGAAACTCTACAGAACGTCCAATTAATTGTAAGGGAGTAGACAAATTTAAATTCACTCGATTCTCGCTTTTGCGTAATATATTATAATAACTATTAAGCTAAATTTAAGGGCAACTATGGTTAGTACAATCACTAAACCAAACAATATTACCCCAGAAACTACCCCCGCAGAACAGCGAGTAGTTTTTCACGATATCAGTTGGCAAAATTATCAGCAAATTTTAGCAGCATTAGGGCAAAGTCGTTCCTCTCGACTTATCTATGATCAAGGGACATTAGAAATCACCATGCCATTAGAAGAACATGAAAGTGCTACCAGATTAATTGAACTATTCATCCGCATTTTGGTAGAAGAAATGGGTTTAAAAATTAAAACAATGGGTTCAACTACCTTAAATCGTGATGATTTACAAAGAAGCGCTGAACCGGATAACTGTTATTACATTCAAAATCAACCTCAAGTAGTTGGGAAAAAAGTTGATTTAAACCAAGATCCACCACCAGACTTAATTGTGGAAGTAGATATTACTCATACTGACATCAATAAACTTGCTTTTTATGCCAGCATGGGAGTACCAGAATTTTGGCGTTATAACGGTGAAATAGTGCTATTTTATCAACTTCAAAATCATCAATATGTTGAAGGAGAAAAAAGTCCCACATTTTCTATAATCACCAAAGAAAAACTTTATCAATTTTTGCAAGATTGCCAAATAGATGAAGTGCAAGCTAGTAAATCTTTCCGTACTTGGGTACAACAGGAAATACAGAATTAAGACATCCCAAAATAAACTGTAGGGGCGGGGTTTTCCCCACCCTGAGAGGATGTTTGAAAAGTGGTATTCCGTAATTTTCATTACATTGCTACCCCCCTTTCCCCTTGTAAAGGGGGGAAACAATAAAAATCCAGTTCCCTCCCCTTTACAAGGGGAGGGTTAGGGTGGGGTAAAAAATAGTTGATACATCAACCATAACTTTTCAAACACCCTCTGACAATTTGCTTAACTAGCTAACAGTGTCTTTTCCAAAGGTGTCCAGCGGAAAATGCGATCGCCACCTCTCTCAATTACCACCTTAACCCGTGGTTCTAACTTAGGCAAATTCATCAAATACTCAACTTCCTGATCAGAAAGAATATTTCCCTCAATAATCCACAACACCAACCCCTTAGACTTAGGAGGTAATTGTGCCAAATGAGAACTGATCATTGGTGGTAAATAATATACATCACCCACCGCCGCACCACTACTATTGCTTCTTTTGCCTAAATGTGGTGGTCTGACACCATGAACTTGCATCAGATACGCAGCCACATCACCCAGTCCCCTCGCAGTAATATGCAATGCAACATAGCCAGTCGCCCGTAATCGGCGCAGATAGCGACCTTCATAGCCCCCCTCCAGAGGAACATAAACACCCAACGCCCCAAATTTCTCCAAATTGCGGATGAAACCGTTGCCAGTGGTAATTAGTGCCATAGATTTTTCTCCTATCCCACTTAGATATCTCTATTATTCACTCTCTAGTGGTAGATTAAGTTAAATGAAGCAGGATATTTTTCCCAATCTTGAAAATTCAAAACCGGAATATGGGTAATTTTTTCTACCTCCGCCTCAGCATCCCATCACAAAGCAAAAAAATACTAGACAAAAAGTCATGAATAGTTTATATTATTAGATTGTGACCGAATAGTATAATTAGCTAGGCATCTTTCTTATTTAGAGTTTCTAGTTAGTCCTAGCATCTGAGTTTCTAGTTGGTTTCCCTAAAAGAATAAAACTGGCTGACTCCACAAGAGACTGCTAAACTAAAAAAGCTTTCAGGTCAAATCAAGAGCCAAATTCATATTTAAGCTCTCACACCAAATCACTCCCGTAAATCCTAAAAAAATTAGGCAAAATCTTAAACAATAGTTTAGGGTATGAAAATAAGTAGTTCCTTAGCAATAATGTTGGTTTCATGGCATTATGTTAAGACTAAGGAAAAGGATACTGAGGGTCAATAACCACTTAAGTCCTGCTACCACGGTAGAGTGCCAAAGCAACTGCTTGGACAAAAGCATTGCTGCACACAGCGCAAAGCCATTAAGCCTCGCATTGGATTCCAGAAGTAATACCTTCTCCATAGAGTAGGCACTTATTCCTGTTATTGTGATTGAGTAAGTGAAAATAAACAAATTCACTAAAGCAAAAGGGACAAAAATTGTTGCGTCGCCGAGAATTTGCACTGTTTAACGCCAGTCCAAATTTCAGAGGTAAAGTTTACACTCAAGCGACAGTGACAAAAGCTGTCCCCATTCGACTTCCAAAAAAATAGAACGAAAGGAGAACCAGTAACTGTGTCTGTAGGTATTCTCGGCACCAAGCTGGGCATGACCCAAATATTTGATGAAGCAGGAGTCTCCATTCCTGTTACCGTCATCAAAGCCGGTCCATGCACCGTTACACAAGTTAAAACGAAACAGACCGACGGTTACTCTGCCATTCAGGTTGGTTATGGCGAAGTTAAACCCAAGTCACTGAACAGACCATTGTTGGGACATTTGGCTAAATCCTCCGCCCCACCAGTCCGTCATCTGAATGAATATCGCACCGATAGCACTGGTGATTATGCTTTAGGTCAAGAAATTAAAGCAGATATTTTTAGTGCTGGTGAAATTGTAGATGTAGTTGGTACAAGTATTGGTCGCGGTTTTGCCGGTAACCAGAAGCGTAACAACTTTGCTCGCGGTCCCATGTCACACGGTTCCAAAAACCATAGAGCGCCAGGTTCTATCGGTGCTGGGACAACCCCAGGTCGTGTTTATCCCGGTAAAAGGATGGCAGGACGTTTGGGCGGTACTCGTGTCACAATTCGCAAACTGACAGTAATACGAGTAGATGCAGAACGCAACTTAATCATCATTAAAGGAGCTATTCCTGGCAAACCAGGAGCTTTAGTGAGCGTCGTTCCTGCAACTATAGTTGGCAAAAAATAGTCATTTAGTCATTGGTTAGGGGCAAAAAAAGACAACTAACAACTGACAACTGACAACTGACAAAGGACACAAAGATGGTAGAGAGTGTAATTAAAAATTGGCAAGGAGAGCAAGTCGGAGAGACAAGCTTCGACCTCCGGGTTGCCAAAGAAACAACAGCGGCGCATATCGTGCACCGCGCCCTAGTCAGACAAATGACCAATTCTCGCCAGGGAACTGCCAGCACTAAAACTCGTGCAGAAGTTCGTGGTGGTGGTCGTAAACCTTGGCGGCAAAAAGGCACAGGTCGCGCCCGTGCTGGTTCTATCCGTTCACCATTATGGCGTGGTGGTGGTGTGATCTTTGGACCAAAACCCAGAGATTTCGACCTAAAAATGAACCGTAAAGAACGCCGTTTGGCATTGCGGACAGCATTTGTTGGCCGTGCTGAAGATTTAATAGTTGTTGAAGAATTTAGCAACGAGTTACAGCGTCCTAAAACCAAGGATCTCGTAGCAGCATTAGCTAGATGGGGTGCTGCACCAGAACAAAAGACACTGTTGATTTTGTCTGAAATAGCAGAAAACGTGCTTTTATCAGCCCGTAACATCGAAAACTTAAAACTGATTCCCGCTGACCAGTTAAACGTTTACGACTTGCTCCACGCTGACAAAATTATCGTCACATCATCAACCCTAGATAAGATCCAGGAGGTCTACAGTGCCTAAAGTAGTTGCCACCCGTGATCTACCGGATTTAGTGCGTCGCCCCATTCTCACCGAAAAAGCGACCATGCTCATGGAACAAAACAAATACGTGTTTGAAGTCATTCCTAAAGCCACTAAGCCACAAATTAGAGCCGCCATTGAAGACCTATTTGCAGTTAAGGTCGTCAAAGTCAATACCGCCAACCCTCCACGCAAACAAAAACGCGTAGGTAGATTTATTGGTTATAAACCCCAATACAAGCGAGCTATTGTCACCGTTGCTCCTGGGGACGAAGAAAAAATCAGAAAAGTTCTCTTCCCAGAAGTTTAAGAATTTTAGATTAGAGATTTGCAATTGGGCTAATAAATAATTGCCAAAAAACAATTAAAAATCGAAAATCGAAATCAAAAAAATTCTGAATTAAAAATTCAAAACTCCAAAATCACTTATGGGTACTCGTTCTTATCGCCCTTATACCTCCAGTACTCGCCAAGTTATCATCTCCGATTTTGCCGAAATTACGAAAACTGAGCCAGAAAAATCATTAACTGAATCAGTTCATCGTCCTAAAGGTCGGAACAATCAAGGGCGGATAACCAGCCGTCGTCGGGGTGGCGGACACAAGCAACTATACCGCATTATCGACTTTAAGCGAGATAAGCGGAATATCCCCGCTACAGTTACAGCCATTGAATACGATCCTAACCGCAATGCGCGGATCGCTTTAGTGTTGTACGAAGATGGCGAAAAACGCTACATATTGCAAACAAATGGCATGACTGTAGGCACAAAGATAATTGCTGGACCTGAGTCTCCTATCGAAGATGGTAATGCCTTACCTCTATCGAATATGCCCTTGGGTACTAGTGTTCACAACGTCGAAATGACACCAGGTAAAGGTGGTCAAATCGTGCGGGCCGCTGGTGCAGTAGCTCAAGTTGTCGCTAAAGAAGGCAACTATGTAACCTTAAAGTTACCTTCAGGTGAAGTCCGGTTGATTCGGCGTGATTGCTACGCCACCATTGGACAAGTCGGTAATACAGACGCCAGAAACCTCAGTGGTGGAAAAGCTGGACGAAATCGCTGGAAAGGCCGTCGTCCCAAGGTGAGAGGTAGTGCCATGAACCCAGTGGATCACCCACATGGTGGTGGTGAAGGTAGAGCGCCTATCGGTAGATCCGGTCCTGTCACACCTTGGGGTAAACCCACTTTAGGGGCTAAGACACGGAATCGCAAGAAAGCCAGCACTAAATTGATTATCCGTCGTCGCCGCAAATCATCTAAACGTGGTCGTGGTGGTCGTCAGTCCTAACATCAAATTTGACAATTGACAATTAAGCATTATCAATTATCAATTGACAATAATCCCAAATCAAAAATTGAACTATGGGTCGTTCTTTAAAAAAAGGTCCTTTTGTTGCTGACCATCTGCTCAAGAAAATTGAGAAGTTAAACGCAAAAGATGAAAAACAAGTGGTCAAAACTTGGTCGAGAGCTTCGACAATTTTGCCCTTGATGGTAGGTCATACTATCGCTGTTCACAATGGACGGCAGCACATTCCCGTATTTGTCAATGAACAAATGGTCGGTCATAAGTTAGGAGAATTTGCTCCTACCCGTACCTACAGAGGTCATGGTAAAAGTGACAAAAAATCAGGGAGATAGATCAATTAAAAATTGAAAATTAAAAATTAAAACATGAGAATTTTTAATTTTTAATTCCAAATTTTTAATTGATAAACATAGAGTAAGTTATGAAAATGGCAACTGACACTACTGAAGTTAAGGCAATCGCCCGCTATATACGCATTTCTCCCTATAAAGTGCGCCGTGTACTTGATCAAATTCGCGGCCGTTCATACAGAGAAGCACTAATATTGCTCGAATTTATGCCCTATGGCGCTTGTGACCCCATCTTAAAGGTTCTCAGAAGTGCCGCAGCTAATGCCGAGCATAATGCTGGTTTAGACAGATCCAGTTTGGTGATCAGTCAAGCCTATGCCGACCAAGGACCAGTGCTAAAACGGTTTCAACCCAGAGCGCAAGGTCGAGCTTACCAAATTCGCAAACCAACGTGTCATATCACTGTTGCTGTTTCCGCGGTTGCTACTGCTGAGTAAACAGCCACCAGGCACAAGAAAATTGCGTACAGTAAGAAATTTTAGAGGAAGCTTTTGTGGGACAGAAAATTCATCCAGTCGGCTTTCGACTGGGTATAACTCAAGAACACCAATCCCGTTGGTTTGCAGAACCTGACCGTTATCCAGAACTTCTCCAAGAAGACTACAAACTCCGTCAATACATTGAGCAAAAACTAGGTAGATACGCTCAAAATAACGCCGGTATTTCCGAAGTGAGAATTGAGCGCAAAGCTGATCAAATTGACCTAGAAGTCCGCACAGCTAGGCCAGGTGTGGTTGTAGGTCGTGGTGGTCAAGGTATTGAATCATTGCGTCTTGGACTACAAGGAGCTTTGGGTGGTAATCGCCAAATTCGCATTAACGTTGTTGAAGTCCAACGAGTTGATGCTGATGCTTACCTGATTGCTGAATACATTGCTCAACAATTAGAACGTCGGGTTTCCTTCCGCCGAGTTGTGCGTCAAGCAATTCAACGCGCTCAAAGAGCAGGTGTCCAAGGAATCAAAGTTCAAGTCGGTGGTCGGCTCAACGGTGCAGAAATTGCCCGCTCAGAGTGGACTCGTGAAGGTAGAGTTCCTCTCCACACCTTACGCGCTGACATTGACTATTCTGGCTGCACCGCTAAGACAGTTTACGGAATTCTCGGAATTAAAGTTTGGGTCTTTAAAGGCGAAATTATTCCTGGACAGGAACAAGCTCCCGCTCAACCAGCTAGAGACCGTGAACGTGGAGATCGTGACCGTGAACGCGAACCCCGTCGCCGACAACAACAACGTCGTCGTCAACAGTTTGAAGACCGCTCCAATGAAGCCTAGTCAATGCTCATAGTCAGTAGTAAAAAAACTGACAACTGACAACTGACAACTGACAACCGACAACTGACAAATCATGTTAAGTCCTAGAAGAACTAAATTCCGCAAACAACAACGCGGACGCATGGAAGGTCTTGCCAGCCGAGGCAGTACCCTCAACTTTGGGGACTTTGGACTCCAAGCCCAAGAACCATCTTGGATTACCTCACGGCAAATCGAGGCTTCCCGTCGGGCAATGACTCGGTATATTCGCCGGGGTGGCAAAATCTGGATTCGGATTTTCCCTGACAAACCAATCACCATGCGTCCTGCTGAAACCCGGATGGGTTCTGGTAAAGGTAACCCAGAGTTTTGGGTAGCTGTAGTCAAACCAGGCCGGATCATGTTTGAAATTGGCGGCGTTACTGAAGAAATTGCCCGCGAATCCATGCGATTAGCTGACAGTAAGTTACCAATTAAGACCAAGTTTATTACCCGCTCTCAACCACAGGAGCAGGAGTAGTTTATGCCTCTTCCCAAGATTTCAGAAGCTAGAGAATTAAATGACGAACGGTTGGCTGAAGAAATTGTCGCTGTGAAAAGACAACTATTCCAGTTGCGCTTACAAAAAGCCACTAGACAATTAGAAAAGCCTCACCAGTTCAAACACGCACGCCATCGGCTCTCCCAATTACTGACAGTAGAAGGAGAACGGAAACGGGCAGCGAGTCTTTCAGATCAAGAACAAAAGTAGGAGATTATGGCAGTCAAAGAACGAGTTGGCTTGGTAGTGAGCGATAAAATGCAAAAAACTGTGGTAGTAGCCATAGAAAACCGCGCTCCTCACCCCAAGTACGGCAAAATCGTAGTTCAAACCCGCCGCTATAAAGTTCACGACGAAGAGAATACTTGCAAAATAGGCGACCGGGTGCGGATTCAGGAAACTAGACCCCTGAGCAAAACCAAGCGTTGGCAAGTCAAAGAAATCCTGAACATTAAAGCTACTTAGTAAACAGTTGTACCATCAGCTACAACGACCCTAGAAGAGAGACCAGTTGTGATTCAACCCCAATCTTATCTGAATGTCGCAGATAATAGCGGTGCTAAAAAACTAATGTGCATCCGCGTATTAGGTGCAGGTAACCGCCGTTATGGTGGCGTAGGCGATAGAATTATCGCTGTTGTCAAAGAGTCTTCACCCAACATGGCTGTAAAAAAGTCAGATGTTGTAGAAGCAGTAATTGTGCGTACTCGTAAAGCTATTAGTCGTGACAGTGGCATGGCTATCCGTTTTGACGATAACGCCGCAGTGATTATCAATAAAGAAGGTAATCCTAGAGGTACAAGGGTATTTGGTCCGGTAGCTCGTGAACTGCGCGACAAAAACTTTACTAAAATTGTTTCTCTGGCTCCGGAGGTGCTGTAATGGCAAAGCGCCCACAACCCAAAGTTTTTCATAAAATGCACGTCAAAACCGGTGATACTGTCCAAGTCATCGCTGGCAAAGATAAGGGTAAAGTTGGGGAAGTGATTAAAGCACTACCACAATTGAGCAAAGTCCTTGTCAAAGGTGTCAACTTTAAAACCAAGCACGTGAAACCTCAACAAGAAGGTGAATCAGGGCAAATAGTCACCCAGGAGTACCCCATTCATAGCTCCAATGTGATGCTCTATTCCACCAAGCAAAACGTCGCTAGTCGCGTTTGCTACACTTTCACCGCCGAAGGCAAGAAAGTGAGAATGCTCAAAAAAACAGGCGAAATTCTCACCAATTAAAAATTAAGAATTAAAAATTAAAAAATTCGCAATTTCAATTTTTAATTTTTAATTTGGCATTTTTAATTGGAGCAAAGCGACCCTGACCAAGCCCAGGGGATATAAGGACAAACACTATGGCGAAAACACGACTTAAAACCGTATATCAAGAGACAATTACTCCCAAATTGATTACTCAGTTTGAATACACCAACGTGCATCAAGTGCCTAAGGTGATTAAGATAACTATCAACAGAGGTTTGGGAGAATCTGCTCAAAACGCTAAATCACTAGAGGCATCTATCAGCGAAATTGCCCTGATTACTGGACAAAAACCTGTGGTAACACGGGCAAAGAAAGCGATCGCCGGCTTTAAAATTCGTCAAGGCATGCCTGTAGGGATTATGGTGACACTAAGAGGCGAACGGATGTACGCTTTCTTAGATCGTCTGATTAACCTCACACTGCCCAGAATCAGAGACTTTCGTGGGATCAGCCCCAAAAGCTTTGACGGCCGTGGCAACTACACTCTAGGTGTGCGGGAACAGCTAATTTTTCCAGAAGTGGAATATGACAGAATCGATCAAGTCCGGGGTTTAGATATTTCTATCATTACTACGGCAAAAACCGACGAAGAGGGCCGCGCCTTACTTAAGGAAATGGGAATGCCCTTTCGCGATCAATAAGTTCATCTAAAGAGGGAACGATGGCGGCTAACGACACAATTGCAGATATGCTGACGCGCATCCGCAATGCCAATATGGCAAGGCATCAAACTACGCAAGTACCAGCTACAAAGATGACTCGTAATATTGCCAAGGTACTGCGAGAAGAAGGCTTCATTGCGGAAGTTGAAGAAGCAGGAGAAGGAATTAAGCGGAACCTAGTTATTTCCCTGAAATACAAAGGTAAAAATCGCCAACCCCTAATCACTGCCCTAAAACGAGTGAGTAAACCAGGTTTGCGTGTTTATTCCAATAGAAAAGAATTACCAAGAGTGCTAGGCGGTATCGGTATTGCCATTATTTCTACATCCAGTGGGATTATGACTGACCGCGAAGCACGCCGCCAAAATCTAGGCGGTGAAGTGCTTTGCCACGTTTGGTAGTCGTCATTGGTCATTGGTCATTGGTCAGTGGCAAAACAACGAACAACTGACAACTGACAAAAAACAACTGACAAAGAACAAAAAATCATGTCTCGTATTGGTAAACGTCCAATTACCATTCCCGCCAAAGTGCAAGTGGCGATTGATGGTGTCAAAGTAGTAGTGAAAGGTCCTAAAGGCGAACTTTCCCGTCAACTACCTAGAAATGTCATAGTCTCCCAAGAAGGAGAAACATTGATAGTTACTCGTCGGGATGAAACCCGTACCTCCAGACAAATGCACGGTTTGAGCCGCACCCTAGTGGCCAACATGGTGGAGGGAGTATCCCAGGGTTTTCAACGTCGCTTGGAAATCCAAGGGGTTGGTTATCGCGCCCAACTTCAAGGCAGTAACCTAGTTTTAAATATGGGTTATAGCCATCAAGTCCAAATTGAACCTCCAGCAGGAATTCAATTTGCGGTAGAAGGGACAACTAATGTCATAGTCAGCGGTTATGACAAAGAAATTGTCGGCAACACAGCAGCTAAAATTCGTGCCGTTCGTCCACCTGAACCCTACAAAGGTAAAGGTATTCGCTATGCAGGTGAAGTGGTCAGACGCAAAGCTGGTAAGACTGGTAAGGGTGGTAAGAAGTAAATATGAAACTTACACGCAAAGAATCAAAACAACGTCGTCATCGGCGCGTTCGTAGCAAAGTCAACGGTTCCCCAGAACGTCCACGTTTGTCCATATTTCGATCCAATGAGCATATTTATGCTCAATTGATTGATGATGCCAAGCAGGAAACTATAGTAGCGGCATCAACCGTAGAACCAGAATTGAAATCTAGCATCGCTTCCGGTGCCAACTGTGACGCATCAGTGCAAGTTGGTAAACTGGTAGCTGTCCGCGCCCTAGAAAAAGGCATCACTAAAGTCGTTTTTGACCGTGGTGGCAACCTCTATCATGGTCGCGTCAAAGCCTTAGCCGAGGCGGCACGCGAGGCTGGTTTAGATTTCTAAGTCCGTCAGTAGTCAATAGTCAGTAGCAACTGACAACTGACAACTGACAACTGACAACTGACAACTAAAAGAGAGCATTGATTATGGTAACCGGTCGTCGTAAAGCAAGCCGTACAAAAAAAGAAGAAACCACCTGGCAAGAGCGAGTTATCCAAATCCGCCGGGTGAGTAAAGTCGTCAAAGGTGGTAAAAAACTCAGCTTCCGTGCCATTGTCGTCGTCGGTAATGAACGTGGACAAGTTGGAGTCGGAGTTGGTAAGGCATCAGATGTAATTGGTGCAGTTAAAAAAGGTGTCGCTGATGGTAAAAAACATCTAATTGACATCCCGATCACCAAATCCAATTCTATTCCTCACCCCATTGATGGTGTTGGTGGCGGTGCTAAAGTCATGATGCGCCCAGCCGCACCAGGTACAGGGGTAATTGCCGGGGGTGCTGTACGGACTGTATTAGAGTTAGCAGGAATACGTAATATTCTCGCTAAACAACTAGGTTCAAACAACCCTTTGAACAACGCCAGAGCAGCAGTCAACGCTCTATCTACCCTGCGAACATTAAGTGAAGTTGCTGAAGATCGCGGTATCGCCATTGAGAAACTCTATATTTAGTCAGTCTTTGTATCAGATTCTCAATCTAAAATCCAAAATCTAAAATCTAAAATCACAAACCAAAATGAGACTTAATGATGTTAAGCCCCAAAAAGGCTCTAAAAAACGCCGTAAGCGTGTAGGTAGAGGTATTTCTGCTGGACAAGGTGCTAGTGCTGGTTTAGGGATGCGTGGTCAAAAATCCCGTTCTGGTAGTGGGACAAGACCAGGTTTTGAAGGTGGTCAACAGCCATTGTACCGCCGGATACCTAAACTCAAGGGTTTCCCCCTGATGAACCGGAGAATCTACACTACGATTAATGTAGAGAAATTAAATGATTTACCTGCTAACTCAGAAGTAACTTTGGAATCCTTAAAAGCGGCAGGTATCTTAACCACTGTTAAAGGTCCATTGAAAATTTTGGGGAATGGGGAATTGAATGTTCCTCTTCAGGTAAAAGCTGCTGCTTTCACAGGCCAAGCTCGAATCAAAATCGAGGCTGCTGGTGGAAGTTGTGAAGCTGCATAAAAGTCTGAACTATGATTTTTATGATTAAGATGATTTATATGATTAGGATGATGAATGTGATTAGGATAATCATCTTCATCAAATAAATCACAAAAATCACAGTTCAGACGGCTTAATCATCTTCATCATAATGAATCACGTAAATCATAGTTAGGACTTCAAAGGTAAAACTCTATGATCAGTCGAGACAAAGCCCCAACAGCTCAAGAAACTTTTATGCAGATGGCGCAAGCAGCCGGACTGAGAGGTAGGCTGCTTGTCACTGTCGGTATTTTAATTTTGGTTCGCCTGGGTATCTTTTTGCCTGTCCCAGGAATTGATAGACCTAAGTTTGCTGAAGCTATATCGGGCAACAATTCCATCTTTGGTTTATTGGATATATTCTCTGGGCGGGGACTCTCTACTTTAGGTGTCTTTGCTTTAGGGATTTTGCCCTTTATTAATGCGTCCATTATTATCCAATTACTCACTTCTGCTCTGCCATCTTTAGAAAATCTCCAGAAAAATGAAGGCGAAGCAGGTCGGCGGAAAATATCACAAATTACCCGCTATGTGACTGTAATTTGGGCAATTATTCAAAGTGTGGCTTTTTCGGCATTATTTCTCCAACAATTTGCCAAAACACCAGGTCCGATATTCGTAGCAGAAACGGCGATCGCTCTCACTGCTGGTTCAATGTTCGTCATGTGGGCATCGGAACTGATTACAGAACGGGGTATTGGTAATGGGGCATCTTTGTTGATTTTTGTCAACATTGTGGCATCTTTACCCAAGTCTCTCGGCGATACCATTGACTTGGTACAAGTTGGTGGACGGGAAATAGTCGGGCGCGTCATCGTTCTTGTAGTGGTTTTTATGTTCACAATCGTGGGTATTGTGTTCGTACAAGAAGGAATGCGCCGCATCCCCATTATTTCTGCCCGTCGTCAAGTAGGTAGAAGAGTTTTAGCAGAACAGCGGAGTTATTTACCCCTACGTCTCAACTCTGGTGGGGTAATGCCGATTATTTTCGCAGCCGCAATCCTGAGTTTGCCACTTTTAGTCGCCAATTTCACTAAGAATCCCGAATTAGCAAACATTGTTAATACCTATTTAAGTCCTGGTGGTTCTGCACCTTGGGTATATGCTCTCGTTTACTTAACTTCCATTGTTTTCTTCAGCTATTTCTATTCTTCGTTGATTCTCAACCCAGTAGATGTAGCTCAGAATTTAAAAAAAATGGGTTCTAGTATTCCCGGTATTCGTCCCGGAAAAGCTACTAGTGAGTATATTGAACGGGTGACAAACCGACTTACTTTTTTAGGAGCTATCTTTCTAGGTTTAGTGGCAATTATTCCCACAGCCGTAGAAAGTGCCTTAAAAGTTCCCACCTTTAAAGGACTGGGGGCAACATCTTTGTTAATTTTGGTTGGTGTGGCAATTGATACGGCTAAACAAATCCAAACTTACGTTATCTCTCAGCGTTATGAAGGAATGGTGAAACAATAGTGACGCGATTAATCTTCTTGGGACCACCGGGTGCTGGTAAAGGAACTCAAGCTCAAACCTTGGCTGCATTTTTGCAGATTCCCCATATTTCTACAGGTGACATTTTACGTCAAGCTATTCAAGAGAAAACAACTTTGGGAATGCAAGCCCAAAGTTTCATGGATAAAGGCGAATTAGTCCCCGATAAATTAGTAGAAGATATGGTAAAGGAACGCCTGCAACAATCAGATACTAAAACAGGTTGGATTTTGGACGGCTTTCCTCGTAAAGTTACACAGGCAGAATTTCTGGCAGAATTACTGAAAAGTCTAGGACAGGGTGGTGAAAAGGTAGTTAATCTGGATGCACCAGATGAAACTGTCATTACTCGGCTACTAGGACGCGGACGAAAAGATGATACTGAAGAAGTGATTCGTCGGCGCTTGGAAGTCTACCGTGATGATACTGCACCCTTGATTAACTTTTACAGCGATCGCCAAAAACTCCTCACAGTCAACGGTAATCAGTCCCAAGAAGAAGTTTTTACTGATTTGAAAAATATCATAGCTGCTTAAAGAAACTCAGGGGCAGCGGTCTATGTCGGTAGAGAGAAAAAATTTTTCCATTGCCTTATTACCTCGCCCCTATCTTCCAAGCCAGACGCGAGTCAAATCTTGTTCTTCTCACAAGTGATAAAATTTGACTGATAGGTGTAACACAAATTAAATGCACCAAAAGCAGCCGATCAAAAAAGTTAAAAATTATCTTCAAAAGTCCCTAGGGCATAGGGCTTTAAAGCTCAGTTAATGTCCTCGTAGAGGAGTCGCTGAGAAACCCATACTCACCTGTTCGCGCAAGCGTGCCCCAAGGCATAAGGGAGTGTGTGGAGTATGTCACCTAAGATGTATTAATAACTGTTGATATATTTCTCCAATTATGCTCTTTATGCCCATAAAAGTGTACAAGGACAATAGGAGATTGTTGAGTTGAGGAAAAAACTTGTCTAAGCAAGATCTAATCGAAATGGAAGGGACTGTCACCGAATCGTTGCCTAATGCAATGTTTCGTGTTGACTTAGATAACGGCTTTAATGTCCTGGCACACATTTCTGGGAAAATTCGCCGTAATTACATCAAGATTTTACCTGGCGATCGCGTCAAAGTTGAATTAACACCCTACGACTTAACCAAAGGTAGAATCACCTATCGCCTGCGGAAGAAATAAAATCAATAACAGAGAATCTTACCATACATAAATCAACTGGTCTTTTTCTAGTTACATAACTGAAATATTTCTTCTAGAAATGCTATAATTTACTATTTGGAGTCAATTTTAAAGGCATGAAAGTCAGAGCCTCAGTTAAGAAAATTTGTGAAAAGTGCAGCGTGATCAAGCGTCGTGGTCGCGTGATGGTGATTTGTGAAAATCCCAAACACAAACAACGCCAAGGATAGAAACTATCTATCAAAGCAAAGTTAAACCCGCGACCATGAAATGGCTAAAGCCACAAAATCGCACTTTGCTAACTGCAACTACGAAAACAATAGGGAGAGATTCATTGTGGCACGGATTTCCGGCGTAGACCTTCCCCGCGATAAGCGTGTAGAAATTGGTCTAACATACATTTACGGAATTGGCTTAACTAGATCACATCAAATTCTCGCAGCTACTGGCGTTAACCCAGATACCCGCGTAAAAGACCTATCTGATGCTGATGTAGCTGCCCTCAGAGGAGAAATCGAAAGCAACTATCAAGTTGAAGGAGATTTACGTCGTCTAGAAGGACTAAATATTAAACGTTTAGTTGACATTGGCTGTTACAGAGGTCGTAGACACCGCATGGGCTTACCAGTGCGTGGACAAAGAACCCGGACCAACGCAAGAACCAGACGCGGTAGAAGACAGACAGTGGCTGGTAAGAAGAAAGCCCCTGGCAAATAATTTTTCTAAACTTGCTGCAATTAGCAAGTTGTACCTTAAATTCACTAAAGAAATATGGCCAGACAACCAACGAAAAAATCCGGGAGCAAAAAGCAGAAACGGAACGTACCCAATGGGGTTGCCTACATTCAGTCTACCTTCAACAATAGCATTGTCACGATTACCGATCAAAATGGAGATGTTATCTCCTGGGCAAGTGCTGGTTCTAGTGGATTTAAAGGGGCAAAAAAGGGAACTCCCTTTGCTGCACAAACCGCTGCTGAAAGCGCAGCTAGACGAGCCACAGACCAAGGAATGCGGCAAATCGAAGTCATGGTGAGTGGTCCCGGTGCAGGTAGAGAAACCGCTATTCGGGCGCTTCAAGGTGCAGGATTGGAAATTACACTCATTCGAGATATTACCCCAATTCCCCACAACGGTTGCCGTCCACCCAAGCGCCGTCGAGTTTAAACAGAACCTATTGGGTAATCAAGCCAAAAGCTAGAACCCTTGGGAAATCATCAACAATGCCCTCTGTGGCTGGTAATTTTGAACTATTTTCCCCAAGCGAATACTTGTTGAATTTAGACGCGTGGGGTAAATAAGTTCGCTTTCAAGAAAATTTGAGAAGCAATTAATTTGTCTTCTAGCAGCACCTTAACAAGGGAGGCTACTCCGTGGCTCAGTTTCAAATTGAATGTGTAGAGTCTAATGCTGAGGAAAGTCGGAGCTATTACAGTAAGTTCGTTCTAGAACCCCTAGAGCGCAGTCAAGGGACAACTGTTGGTAACGCGTTGCGGCGGGTTTTACTTTCTAACTTAGAAGGGACATCAGTAACAGCGGTGAGAATTGCTGGTGTTAGCCATGAGTTTGCGACAGTTCCAGGGGTAAGAGAAGACGTACTAGAAATCCTCATGCGAATGAAGGATGTCATTCTCAAGAGTTATTCTTCTCAACCCCAAATTGGTCGCTTACTCGTGAACGGCCCAGCAACAGTTACTGTAGCGCATTTCGACTTACCTAGTGAAGTAGAAGTGATTGACCCGACCCAGTATATCGCCACCATTGCTGAAGGTGGAAAACTGGAAATGGAATTTCGGATTGAGAAAGGCAAAGGCTACAGGACTGTAGAACGAGGCAGAGAAGAAGCCACATCTTTGGATTTTCTCCAAATTGACTCAGTGTTTATGCCCGTACGGAAAGTCAACTATAGTGTTGAAGAAACCCGTGACGATGGTTCTTTGAAAGACCGACTACTGTTGGAAGTATGGACTAATGGTAGTATTTCTCCTCAAGAAGCACTATCATCTGCCGCTGGAATTTTGGTAGATTTATTCAACCCACTGAAAGATATCTCCTTAGAACCAACGGATACAGGTTCAGATATCCCAGATGATCCCACCGCGCAAATTCCGATTGAAGAATTACAGTTATCTGTCAGAGCTTATAACTGTCTCAAACGCGCTCAAGTAAATTCCGTAGCCGACTTATTGGATTACACCCAAGAAGACCTTTTAGAAATCAAAAACTTTGGTCAAAAGTCAGCGGAAGAAGTAGTGGAAGCTTTACAGCGTCGCTTAGGTATTACTTTACCTCAAGAAAGAAGCTCTAAGCCTAGCTAAATCAAAACCATTAATAATTCACTCTTTGCATTATTATGCGCCATCGTTGCCGAGTCAAAAAACTTAGTAAACCAGCGGATCAACGTCGCGCTCTTCTCAGAGCTTTGACAACAGAGTTGGTACGTCATGGTCGAATTACTACAACTTTAATCAGAGCTAAAGTTGTTCGTAGTGAAGTAGATAAAATGATTACCCTAGCTAAAGATGGCTCTTTAGCATCACGTCGCAAGGCGTTAGGTTATATCTACGACACAGCCCTGGTTCATGCACTATTCGAGCAAGCCCCAACTCGGTATGCTGGCCGTCAAGGTGGTTATACTCGCATTCTGCATACCGTCCCCCGTCGCGGTGATCATGCTGAAATGGCGATTATTGAACTAGTTTAAAGTTATTAGTCATTAGTCATTGGTCAGTAGCAAATAAAAAACAACTGACAACTGACGACTGACAACTGACAAACAACTATGTTAGAAAGCAGCCAGCATAATTCTACTCAGCGAGTAGCCTTGGTTATTCAGTACATAGGTACTCATTTTCACGGCTGGCAAAGACAAAAAGGACAGCGCACTGTCCAGGAAGAGATAGAAACAGCTATAGCCACTGTTCTAGGGTATCATGTGACACTCCACGGAGCAGGTAGAACTGATTCTGGAGTCCATGCTGCCGCTCAAGTAGCCCATTTTCAAGCTACAGGTTCAATTCCTGCTCACAGGTGGGCAAAGGTTCTCAATGGCTATTTGCCCCCAGGGATATTGATCAGGGCATCAGCAGGTGTAAGTGAAAGTTGGCACGCTCGTTTTAGCGCAGTTTACCGACGATATCGCTACACTATCTATACTGAAAATTTACCGAATTTATTCGCGCAACCTTTCAGTTGGCATTATTATTATGCCCCCTTGGATGCAGACTTAATTACATCTGCCCTGAAACCGCTACTGGGAAAACACCATTTATCTGCTTTTGAACGGGCTGGGTCAGCGCGATCGCATTCCTGGGTAGAAGTGCAAGCAGTAGAATGCCGTCGTAGTGGAGCATTTATCCATATTGAAATTCAGGCTAATGGATTTTTATATGGCATGGTGCGGCTATTAATCGGAATGGTAGTACAAGTAGGTTCTGGTCAGCGGACTCTAGATAACTTCACCGACATCTGGCAACAAGAACGCCGGGAAGAAGTGAAATATTCTGCACCTGCTCACGGGTTATGCTTGTTGAGAGTCGGTTATCCCGATTTTCCCTTTCCGCCAAAAATTTGGTATGACACCCAACCATACCTAGTCATGGGTCATGACAATTGACAATTGACAACTAACAACTGACAACTGACAATTGACAACTGACAACTGACAATTGACAACTGACAACTGACAACTGACAACTGACAAAAAAAATGACTAAAACCTACCTTCCCCCTCAAGCATCTATTGAGCGCGATTGGTACTTAGTAGACGCTACAGATAAACGTCTGGGTCGTCTTGCTACCGAAGTTGCAATGATCCTCAGAGGCAAAAAGAAACCTGAATTTACACCCCATATGGATACAGGGGATTTTGTCATTATTATCAATGCTGAGAAAGTGGCAGTTACAGGTAAAAAGCGCACCCAAAAAGTTTACCGTCGTCATTCCGGCCGTCCTGGTGGAATGAAAACAGAAACTTTCGCTAAGTTGCAACAGCGCTTACCCGAAAGAATCCTTGAACACGCTATTAAAGGTATGTTACCTAAAAATAGTTTGGGTAAGCAATTATTTACCAAGCTGAAAGTGTATGCAGGCCCAACTCATCCTCATGCAGCACAACTACCCAAAGAAATCACAATTAGTACAATTCCTGGAGAAAATTAATGCAAGTAGCAGAAACTACTAGCGGTCGTGCCGTTTACTGGGGTACTGGTCGCCGTAAATGTTCAGTTGCTAGTGTCCGTCTAGTTCCCGGTGAAGGGAAAATGACTGTTAATGGCAAAGATGGAGATTTGTATTTCCAATTCAATCCCAACTACTTAGGAGCTATTAAAGCACCTTTGGAAACCTTGGGATTAGAAAGCGAATACGACATTTTGGTGAAAGCCGAAGGTGGTGGCTTAACTGGACAGGCTGATTCTATTCGTCTAGGAGTTGCCCGCGCTTTGTGTCAACTTGACCCAGATAACCGTTCACCGCTGAAAACTGAAGGCTATTTAACTCGTGACCCACGAGCTAAAGAACGGAAGAAATACGGTTTACACAAAGCCCGCAAAGCACCTCAATACTCCAAACGTTAAGATAGGAGTCAGGAGTCAGGAGTCAGGAGTTCAGAAGGAAAAACTTTTACCCAGTCCCCAGTCCCCAGTCCCCAATCCCCAGTCACAATTTATATAGATTCGCAACAAAAAAACAATGGCTAAACCTGATATTCATCCCAAATGGTATCCAGATGCTAAAGTCTACTGTAATGGTCAAGTAGTTATGACCATTGGTGCTACCAAACCCGAATTACACGTAGATGTTTGGTCTGGAAATCACCCCTTTTACACTGGTACTCAGAAAATGATTGATACTGAAGGCCGTGTAGAACGCTTCCTCCGTAAATATGGTATGTCCAGCACTCAAACTGAAACTGAAACTCAAACTGGCGACGATAATCAAAAGTAGCTGGTTGGCTGTAACTATTGATAGCATGGCGGAAGCCATAGACGACCCTGCATAGTGCTGGGTCGCTTGTCATTTAATGCAGTAGCCCACTTGTTATTTTTTAGGAGCTTATGTAGTCATCATGGCAGAAATATATTTACTGGATAAACTTAAATCTGTTGAACAAACATTTAATGAATTAACACGCCGTTTAGCCGATCCTGATACCGCTAGTAATCCTGATGAGTATCAAAAAATTGCCAAGTCTCGTTCTTCCTTGGAAGAGGTAGTTGATACCTATGAAACTTGGAAAACAACCCAAGATGAATTAGTAGGAGCGCGTCAGATCCTCAAAGAGTCAAATAGCGATCTAGAGTTGCAACAAATGGCAGCATTGGAAGTCAGCGAACTAGAGGAAAAGCTGGAATATCTGGAAAATCGCTTAAAAGTGTTGCTGATACCCCGTGACCCCAACGATGATAAAAATATCATGTTGGAAATTCGCGCTGGGACTGGTGGTGATGAAGCGAGTATTTGGGCGGGAGATTTATTGCGGATGTATTCTCGCTATTCTGATGTCCAAGGTTGGAAGGTGAAGCTAGTCAGCGAATCTTCGGGGGAAATGGGCGGGTATAAGGAAGTAATTCTAGAAATTCAAGGTGATAGTGTTTACAGTAAGCTGAAGTTTGAATCTGGTGTACATCGTGTACAGCGCGTACCAGCAACGGAATCTGGGGGAAGGGTTCACACTTCTACTGCTACTATAGCAATTATGCCAGAAGTGGATGAGGTGGAAATTCATATTGACCCGAAAGATATTGAAATGAGTACGGCGCGTTCTGGTGGTGCGGGTGGACAAAACGTGAACAAGGTGGAAACAGCCGCTGATTTGTTCCACAAACCGACTGGGATTCGGATTTTCTGTACGGAAGAACGGAGTCAGTTACAGAATAAGGAACGGGCGATGCAAATTCTCCGGGCTAAGTTGTATGAGTTGAAATTGCGAGAACAACAGGATGCTGTGACTTCCATGCGGCGCTTACAAGTGGGTACGGGTTCTCGTTCGGAAAAAATTCGCACTTACAATTATAAAGATAGCCGGGTGACTGACCATCGTTTAGGTCAAAATTTTACCCTTAACCCTATTTTGGAAGGTGATATAGAGACGGTAATTCAATCTTGTATATCGCAAGATCAACAAGAACGGTTAGCAGAATTAGCCTCCTCTGGTTCTAGTAGCTAATTTACCTCATAAATATCTTAGAAAACCGCTTGTTGTTATTTTTGCACCCACAGGCGGTTTTCTGATGAGCATAGAAAATAGACGATATTGAGTTTTTTAACTGTATCTAAAGTTTAAGGACTAAATATCTTAAACCATCTATTTAGAACTGTATTGATTGTTTGTTTAATTTGATGGTTGCGATTCCATCTTTGAAAGGCGATTTCGTAATCTTCACCTTGGGTTTGAAAAGTATTCCAAATATCTAAGGATATGGCTAATCCGCAACCTAGTAAGATATAAAGTGACCAAGAAATACCGCCACTAATGGCATCCATACCCAGGAAAAAAATATTAATAATTGCGTAATTTCCTAACCGTTTTTTAAATTTACTTTGACGATAAAGATTAAAAGTTTTACGTTGTTCAACTTCGCTTTGTTTGACTAACCAATCCCGTTCCGCTTGTTGCAATGTATCAGGTGATATTTGTAACTCTGTGGCAATTTCCACTATCTGCTGATAGGAAAATTCCTGATCATTATCGTCTACTTGACGGGCGATCGCTAATTGCAGAATTTGCTGGACATCATCTTGACTGTAGGAACGCAGGCTGTCAGAGTTAAATGCTGTCATAATTGTTGCTCAAATAATAGTTTTAATAGAGAACCACGCTACCATCAGCAATATTTACACCATTTCTAGGTTAGCAAATTTAAACCAATCTGGTGTTCAATTAGTTATGGTTGGGAAAAAGATATATAGCCGTTATTAGATGAGGCAAGGGCGCAGGGGCTGCGCTCCTACGGGTTTTCAAGCAGCATTATTATGAAAACTTTTTTATAAGGGAAATGCCGAAAACCCTTGAAGATGTAGCTGACTTAGGAAGCTACATCTGTGCTTTAGACAAGGGATGAAGGCTAGTTGCTTTCCTTTATCCTGCATTGACGTTAATCGCGTTGCTGTTCAATATATTTCTTAACCGTTTCTGTGCAGATATTCCCAGCGGTACTAACAAAATAGCTTGGTGTCCACAGCGTAGGTATTTTTAAAAGTTCGGGAAATTCTTTCCTAAGATGATGAGATGCTCTCCCCTTGATTTTCCTCATGATGCTAGATGGATCATCGGTTGGCTTCACATTTAAAAACAGATGGACATGATCCGGCATAATCTCCATAGCAATAATTTTCCACCTATTTTCTATAACCAACTCGCAAATAATTTGCTGTAACCTCTGGTGCGATAGAACCTACCAGCACTTTTTTCCGACGTTTAGGAATAAAGACAAAGTGATAATTCAGCAGTGAGACTGCGTTGCTTTCGTGCCTGTACTCGTAGAAGAGAAAACTTAGCCATAACCTAAAATATTTACTTGCTATTTGTATATAGCTATTGTATAATCAAATAAAAGAAACAACAATGGGAGAGACTTATATTTGCTAACAAATTATGTATATAAGCTACGTCCTAATATTAGACAGTCCAATAAAATGGATAGTTGGCTAGATATGCTCCGGTCTACTTACAATTGGAGTTTGGCTGACAGAATAGCTCAATACAATCAGCAATTTATTCAAGGTGACTATTGTGATATTAGGACTAAAGCAGAAGCTTGTCCATTAACTGGTTTTGTCAGTAAAAATGGAGCAAGTGGAGAGCCGTGGAAGGATGCTAAAACCGACAAGAATGGCAACCTCAAAAACCCTCGACGCAGTGCTGGTGATATTCAAATAACGGCATTACCATATCTAAAGAAAGCTAGACCTTGGTTTGCTGAAATTGATTCTACAGTTCTACAGCAAAACGTCAAACGCCTTGATACTGCCTACAAAAACTTTTTTGAAGGGAGAGGGTTTCCTAATTTTAAAAACCGTAGTAATTTTACCTCTTTTACTTACCAGATGGGCGTAAAAGTTCAAGGTAATAAAATCTATCTCCCCAAGTTGGGATGGATGCGGTTTTTCAATTCTCGCTTAATACCAACAGGTTTTACTATCAAAGCTGCTACATTAAGAAAGCGGCAAGATGGCTGGTATATTTCGATTAGGATTGAAGATAAAACCATACCAGACTATGTAAAAAAACCGCTAAACGAAGTTAATTCTATTCTTGGTTGTGACTTAGGAATAACTAAACTTGTCCATTTCTCCGACAGATATCAAATTGATAATCCTAAATTCTCAACCAATAAAAAAGCTAGACGCACTTTAAAAATTAGACAGCGACGGGTTAATCGGAAAGTCAAGGGTAGTAAGAATCGTAAAAAAGCAGCTAATAAAGTAGGACGGTTTCACAAAAAGATTACAGATAAACGGACTGCTTATCAATGGAGTGTTGCTAATACAATAGTTTCTAGAAAGGTTGATGCTATTGCCTTAGAAGATTTAAACATCTCCGGTATGTTGAGGCGTTGCCAAGTTAAAACCGATGAAAAAACAGGGAGATTTTTAAAGAATGGCCAGTCTAGAAAAAAAGGATTAAACCGTTCTATTTCTGATGCAAGTTGGAGTGATTTGATTTTAAAAATTGAGTATCTCGCTGTGAAGCAAGGAAAAGTTGTAATTAAGATTAATCCTAAATACTCCAGTCAAGAATGTAGGAATTGTGGGCATACTGATAAGTCAAACCGTGATGGTGAGAAATTCATTTGTACGGAATGCGGATATCACGAACACGCCGATATTGGTGCTGCAAAGACTATCAGAGATAGAGGTTTCAAAATAGTACGTGGGGACTCCGCGAAACTTGCTGTTTAACAGCTAAACGCCCAGAAGATGAGCCAGTGCGGTCTTGGGGTTTCCCCAAGTAGAGCAACTGGCGGTATCAGCACGCACTTTTGTGCAAACGTACTGAGTCTGGGAACTTGTGCAAACAAGATATTAAGATTGTGAAATCTTAAGAATCCCCGTGTCTTTAGACCGGGGAGTGTCAATCATCTCCTGTGGAATCTAATTTAGCCACGCATAAGAGATTATTCAAGGCAATCGTTAATCATACATATATCCATTACCAAGAAGTCAAAAAATTCCATCCTTCTTTTTCGTCTCCTTCCTCTTCTCCTTTTGAAGTGTTGACATTTTCTCCTTGAAGTACATGATTGTATTCTCCTGAATCAACCCATTTTAATAATTCCCCTGTCCGCATCACTAACCAAGAAAGATTAGAATCTGAATAACTTAATATTTTCGTAACTTGATCTAAACCATCAACACTATTAGCAGCAAATTCGCGGGATTGAATGAGGAAATCTTCGATCACATGAGGAGTTAAATACTCTTCTGGTAAACCTGCAAGTTTCATCAGTGCGGTCGTTGCCACATCAATATCCTGACAAGCTAATAAACCAGCCCGGTCAGCAGTGAACTTTGCCATCATTACCCAATTATATAATGCTAATTCTACACCACTAGCTATCAATCCTCCTAACCCTAATGTGGTACTGCTGATCCATATCTTTAATACTGGCATCACAATTGACATTTGATGATAAATCATGTGCTGACTTTTAATGCGAGCAATTTCGTATCCAAAAATAAACAGCAATTCATCATAATTTAACCATTCCATTGCTTCTATATTAATACCAACAATGGGTTTTTCTACCCCAATAATATAGGTTCTAATATGTCCTGTCCCTCGAAATAAATACAATTCAGGAATAGTTGTCACATCAAGAATTTGGCAAGCTTCTAACAATGGTTGATACAATTGGGGAAAATTCCGGGGTGTGACTCTGATTTCACTAGCAATACTTTGCAATCTCAGTAAACGATCAATACCATATTCGTTGACTTTTTTGAGCAAAGGAGAAAGACCAGGCATATTTTGCAAAGAAGCTAAGGCTTTTCGATCAAATGGGTGTTCGTAAGTTTGTGAAGTAAGTCCAGTTAATATTTTTTTGGTCATGGGTAGTAATTTTAATTAAATCGGTTGATTCGATAGATTCGATAGATTCTATAAAAAAGATAAAATCCAGGGAATAAATTCCCTGTCTCATAGCTAAAGTCGGTTAAAACCGACTATTTTAGCAAAAATAGGATAATTTTTGATTTTGAGTTAACTAGAGTGCGTTTTAACGCACTTTAGCTTTTAGACCGGAACTTAAGTTCCGGGCAGGTTTGTTCTTGTACTGAGCAGTTCGACCCTTCGACAAGCTCAGGGCATCGCAAGCTCACTGTAACACTTGCTGGAGTATCCCTAGCCTAAGTTGACACCAATGAGCAGCACTAAACCTTTTAATCGTCCATTTTAGTCATAAATTAGAATTTTTAAACATACTCTAACCTTTCAATTGCATATTTGATGGGAATATAAGCTGTTAAAAATTGATAGTAGTATTGACACTGGTGACTACCAATTAAAAAAATATCCTAATTTGCAGTGCGGATGTACAGGTTGACATCTCTAAGTATTTGTGTCACACTTGTGATATAGATTGTCATCCCCAGACATCATTTTAATACTAATAATTAATCAAAACCATGAATACCGTTCTCACCCTGACTTACAACCAACTCAGCACCTTTGCTGGTTCAGACAACTTCTGGAATCTATTCGATACTACATTTGGTACACAATACAATCGTAGTGCAGCCGAAATTCTGCGTTTACAATGGCTATCTGGTGATTTTAGTCAACTTCCGCAAGTTGAAATTCTTGATAGTAACATTCTTGGCGGTGCTAATGGCGCTTATGCCACCAGCACCAATAAGATTTATTTATCAGCTAATTTTATCGCAACTTCCACAGCAGAAGCCATTAGCGCGGTTCTATTAGAAGAAATTGGGCATTTTATTGATGCTCAAATTAATCAAATAGACACCCCCGGAGATGAAGGAGAAAAATTCTCAGCATTGGTGCGCGGACAGAATTTAACAACTCAGGAATTAGACAGAATTAACACAGAAAATGATTCGGCAAATATTACTGTAGGAGGTGAACAAGTTGCTGTAGAGCAAAATACACCAGTTGTTTTAACAGTGACAACAACCGCAGATCAAAATGATGGTAGTGCTACTGGTGGTTTATCGTTGCGGGATGCGATTATAATCGCCAATGCGAATCCGACTACTGATTATGAAATCCAGTTAACTGGAGGAACAACTTACAACCTGACATCAAATGGGATTAATGAAAATGCAGCCTTGACAGGAGATTTAGATATTAAAAGTCGCAGTAATGTGCTTTATATTGTGGCAGTTGGTGGACAAGCAACTATTAATGCGTCAGGTTTATTAAATAGCGATCGCGTTTTTCAGGTACTCGATGGTGGTCAACTAAGCTTACAGAATGTAATGGTTACGGGCGGCAATATATCTAGTGATGGTGGAGGTATTAGAGTTGATTCTAATGCCGCTCTCGATTTGTATAATTCGACAGTTACAGGCAACAAAGCGTCCGGTTTTTCTAATAGCGGAGGCGGCATCTACAACAGTGGTTTCGTCTACCTACGCAACGGCAGCATAGTTAGTAATAATATCGCTGCTGGTGACTCTTCTCAAGAAGGCGGCGGCATATACAATTCCGGCGGTACACTAATTGCAACTAACTCGACAATTAGTAACAACGAAGGGGGAGTTTACGGTGGCGGCATCTCTACTGTATCTGGATCGGTGACTCTGATCAATACTACCGTTAGAGGTAATAGTGCGGGAAATGGGGGCGGCATAGACAGTAATGGCACTTCAGTTACTTTACTCAATACTACAATCAGTGGTAATAGTGCGAGAAATGGGGGCGGTATATATGCTTCTACTAATGGAGTATTCAATTTGATCAACAGCACTGTTACCAAGAATACTGCTATCAGCACCGAATACGGCGATGGCGGTGGCGGTATTTATAGTCTTAGTGCCACGGTTAACCTCAAAAACACGATTGTGGCTGGGAATATAAATAGTAATGCTCCTGATCTTCTCTCTTCTTTTTTGAGTTCAGCGCTATTTAATGGTAACAATAACAACTTAATTGGCTCTCTGGCTGGCGCTAAAGGCACTGTAGGCACTGGTACAGATATTGTTAACCCCAACCCCGGACTCGGCCCCTTACAAAACAACGGTGGACTCACCCTCACCCATGCTCTCCTTTCTGGTAGCCCAGCGATTAACGCTGGTAACAACAGCTTAATCCCTGCTGATACAGAAGACCTTGATGGCGATGGAAATAGAACAGAACCCATTCCCTTTGATAACCGAGGCAGTGGATATACACGAATTTCCGGTGGTACAGTTGATATCGGGGCATTTGAATTTCAACCCGCCCCTAACCTCAATCTCAGTATAAATGACGTTACCTTAACTGAAGGCAACAGTGGGACAAAAAACGCCATCTTTACCGTTACCCTTTCTGGTGAAACCTTCCAACCAGTCACCGTCAATTATGCCACAGCTAATGGCACAGCAACCGCAGGAAGTGACTACACAGCCACAACGGGAACATTAATCTTTAATGTTAACCCTGGAGAAACCAGTAAACAAATTACTGTTCCTATACTTGGGGATACTTTAGCTGAAAGTGATGAAACCTTCTTTATTAACCTAAGTAACCCTATCAATGCCACCATTGCTGATAATCAAGGGATAACGACAATTACTAATGATGATGGTTCTATTGGGAATACCCTGCCAGAAGTTGAGGGAAATAATACTTTTGCAACCGCTCAAGTGATTGCTAATACAAGTTTTAATCGTCAACTAGTCGCCGATATTCAGGATTTTAATGGCAGTAATATTTCCACCACTTATGATCACGTTAGTATTCTGGGAACAGGAGATGGCACATTTGATTTATATCGGTTTAATGCGCTTGCAAATACTCAGTTAGTTTTCGACATTGACAACAATAATTTTGATACCATACTGCGACTGTGGAATCCCAATAATAACCAATTATTAAGCAGTAATGATGATGGTATAGAAACCGGAAATACTGGTAACAGCACAGCATCATTTCTCACCTATAAAACACTAACAACAAGTGATTATGTGATTGGTGTTTATCGCTATTCGTCTTCTGCTTTAACACCTCCAGCAACAGGAGATAGTTACACCCTACATCTTTCGATGTTAAATGATGATGTTTTTACCCCAATTGAATCAGCAGGTAATACCAAGTTAGTTAAAGATGCCACCAACAAATACTTTACCCAAGTCGGAACAAATACCCCAATTGCTATTAAAAATGGTGGACAACAAATCTACCAAGATATCTACGGTTCAGGATGGCAAACGATAGCCGCAGAAACTGTCAATGGGGATAACCAAGTTCTCTGGAAAAACGTTTCTGGAAACTATCTGCATATCTGGAGTTTAGATAATAACTGGAATTGGGTTTCTTCTGAAGGAAATTGGGGATTAAATTCTGCTGATGCTTTCACCCAAGAAACTAACTTTGGCATAGATGCTAATGGTGATGGTGTTATTGGCAATCCTTATACTGCAATTGAATCAGCAGGTAATACTAAGTTAGTCAAAGATGCAGCCAACAAATACTTTACCCAAGTCGGAACAAATACCCCAATTGCTATTAAAAATGGTGGACAACAAATCTACCAAGATATCTACGGTTCAGGATGGCAAACGATAGCCGCAGAAACTGTCAATGGAGATAACCAAGTTCTCTGGAAAAACGTTTCTGGAAACTATCTGCATATTTGGCATTTAGATAATAACTGGAATTGGGTTTCTTCTGAAGGAAATTGGGGATTAAATTCGGCAGAAGCTTTAACTCAAGAAACTAACTTTAGCATAGATGCTAATGGTGATGGTGTTATTGGCAATCCTTATACCGCAATAGAATCAGCAGGTAATACTAAACTAGTCAAAGATGCCACCAACAAATACTTTACCCAAATCGGAACAAATACCCCAACCGCTATTAAAAATGGTGGACAACAAATCTACGAAAATATCTACGCAGGATGGCAAACGATAGCCGCAGAAACTGTCAATGGGGATAACCAAGTTCTCTGGAAAAACATTTCTGGAAACTATCTGCATATTTGGCATTTAGATAATAACTGGAATTGGGTTTCTTCTCAAGGAAATTGGGGATTAAATTCGGCAGAAGCTTTAACTCAAGAAACTAACTTTGCCATAGATGCTAATGGTGATGGTGTTATCGGTTACACACCAATTGAATTAGCAGGTAACACCAAACTAGTCAAAGATGCCACCAACAAATACTTTACCCAAATCGGAACGAATACCCCAACCGCTATTAAAAATGGTGGACAACAAATCTACCAAAATATCTACGCTGGTTGGCAAACGATAGCCGCAGAAACTGTCAATGGCGTTAATCAAGTTCTTTGGAAAAACATTTCTGGAAACTATCTGCATATCTGGAGTTTAGATAGTAACTGGAATTGGGTTTCTTCTCAAGGAAATTGGGGATTAAATTCTGCTGATGCTTTCACCCAAGAAACTAACTTTGGCATAGATGCAAATGGTGATGGTTCTATTGGCAATCCCTCTAGTCTGACTCTAACAGGAACTAGCGCTAATGACTTCCTCGTTGGTGGTGCAAATAATGATATTCTCACTGGTGGGGGTGGTAAAGATACTCTAACTGGTGGTTTAGGCAGCGATAAGTTTGTTTATCAAAATCTCACTGATTCTCTGTTGAGTAATTTTGATGTGATTACTGATTTCAATGCCACAACTGGTAATGATTTATTCCGTGTTTCTACTGCGCGAGCCGGATTTGTGGATGTGGGAGCAGTTAATACTCTAGATGCTGCTGGTATCGGAGCAAAATTAACAGCCACCGCCTTTGGTTCAAATTACGCTGCTCAGTTCAGTTTCGGACAAAAAACCTTTGTGGCTATTAATGATGCAACCGCAGGGTTTAATGCTGCTAATGATGCCATTATTGAAGTTACAGGATTAACAGGAACATTGAATGTCAATCATTTTGTGATTGTCTAAGTGTAGTTTTTAGGATCATTTGGGCAAAACACATTGTAGAGATGTTTCATGAAATGTCTCTACATCAGCATTAAACCATCCTGTAATTGATGCGATATGTAAGGGTTTAGCAGGGGAACGTAAAACCCATAGCCTGCCTGGGAATGAATTCCCAGTCTAATTGCTGGGGATAGCCATTTTGTGCGTGAGTGCTATTTTAACTTTGTCAATGTGGTCATTATTAACGCATAGTGATCTTGACATTGCTTATCCTGGGTTAATTTATAACATCATCAGTATATATTGGATTGTCTAATTATATCTTACGTATATTCTCATCTCTATGCCGGTTAAAGATGTGGCATAGTGAATTATATTTTTAACTACGGACTATGTATTAATAAAGTTCAGTTATAAGTCACGATAAGTCAGTGCTTCTCAGTACGTAAGTCAGTATAAGGTTGGTTAGACTGGAGCTAGTGTATTTTACTAGCAGTGCTTGGAAATAGCAATCGGATAATTTCATCTACCAAATTATTAAAGGAACATCATCTAATGTTTAACTACAATGGCAGCCAATATACTTTAACCAGTTATGGAACATGGCAAGAAGCTCAGGCTCAGGCACAGAGTTTAGGCGGAAATCTTGTCACCATTAACAATCAAGCAGAGCAGGATTGGTTAGTCAGTACCTTTGGTGTTAATCAAACGCTGTGGATTGGTTTAACAGATGAGGTGACAGAAGGCACATTCAATTGGGTGAGTGGTGAAATATCTACTTATACTAACTGGCTTCCCGGTGAACCAAATAATGGTTGGGACGGAGAAGATTATGTAGAAATGAATTTTGGTTCTCCTGGTAAGTGGAATGATTCTTCGAGTAACCAATTCCGCAGAGGCATTGTTGAAATTACAAATATTTCCCCAAGCATTACCCTAGCAGTATCACCCAATAGCGTACTAGAAGATGGTACAACCAACCTCATTTACACATTTACCCGCACAGGAGCGACAACCAACCCCTTAACTGTTAACTACGGTATTACTGGCACAGCCAACAGTGGCGACTATACAGGAGCAACACCCGGCACAGGAAAAACTATTACCTTTGCTGCGGGTGCAAATATAGCTACTTTAACTATTGACCCTATCGCAGATACAACAGTAGAAAATAATGAAACTGTGGCTTTAACTTTAGCTTCAGGAACAGGTTATACAGTCGGCACAACTACAGCCGTCACGGGAACTATTATCAATGATGACAGTACATTCAATTACAACAACAGCACATATCTCTTAACTAATCTTGGTACATGGCAACAAGCTCAGGCTCAAGCGCAGAGTGTAGGGGGAAATCTTGTCACCATTAACAGTCAAGCAGAGCAGGATTGGTTAATCAGTACCTTTGGTAGTAGTGAACAGTTGTGGATTGGTTTAACAGATCAGGTAACAGAAGGTCAATTTAAGTGGGCAAGTGGTGAAACATCTACTTACACTAACTGGTATGCCGGTCAACCAGACAATGGTGGTCCCAACGGGGAAGATTACGTGGTGTTAAATTACGGTTCTGCTGGTAAATGGAACGATTATCCCAATGATCTTTCTTCTTTCCGAGGCATCATTGAAATTACATCTCCCACTTATACCCCTATCGAATCAACTGGCAACACCAAACTAGTTAAAGATATAACAGATAAATACTTTACCCAAATAGGGACAAATACCCCAATCGCTATCAAAAACGGTGGACAACAAATCTTCCAAAATATTTACCCCGGATGGCAAACCCTAGCAGCGGAAACTGTGAATGGTGAAAACCAAGTTCTCTGGAAGAATACCGCCGGAAACTATCTGCATATTTGGCGTTTAGATAATAACTGGAATCGTGTTTCTTCTGAAGGACAATTTGCATTAAATTCTGCGGCAGCTTTCACTCAAGAAACTAATTTTGGCATAGATACCAATGGTGATGGTATTATTGGCAGTCCTTACACCACAGTTGAATCATCAGGTAACACTAAATTAGTCAAAGATACCGCCAATAAGTTCTTTGCCCAAGTGGGAGAAGGTATCCCAACTGCTATTAACAATGGTGGAGTGCAAATCTTCCAAAATATCTACGCGGGATGGCAAACCCTAGCAGCAGAAACCGTCAATGGCGTTAATCAAGTTCTTTGGAAAAACGTTTCTGGAAACTTCCTGCATATTTGGCGTTTAGATAATAACTGGAATTGGGTTTCTTCTGAAGGACAATTTGGATTCAATTCTGCTGATGCTTTCACTCAAGAAACTAATTTCGGCATAGATGCCAATGGTGATGGCGTTATTGGTAATCCTGCTGGCAATCCTTACATTCTCATTGAATCATCAGGTAACACTAAATTAGTCAAAGATACAGACAACAAGTTCTTTGCTCAGGTGGGGCAAACTATCCCAACTGCTATCAAAAATAGTGGAGTACAAATCTTCCAAAATATTTACGCGGGATGGCAAACCCTAGCAGCGGAAACTGTGAATAATGAGAACCAAGTTCTCTGGAAGAATACCGCCGGAAACTATCTGCATATTTGGCGTTTAGATAATAACTGGAATTGGGTTTCTTCTGAGGGACAATACGCATTAAATTCTGCTGATGCTTTCACCCAAGAAACTAAATTTGGGATAGATGCAAATGGTGATGGTGTTATTGGCAGTGGTTACACCGCAATAGAATCAGCAGGTAATACCAAACTAGTCAAAGATGCCACCAACAAATACTTTGCTCAAGTAGGAACAAGCACCCCAACTGCTATCAAAAATGGTGGAGTACAAATCTTCCAAGATGTCTACGCAGGATGGCAAACCCTAGCAGCGGAAACCGTCAATGGCGTTAATCAAGTTCTTTGGAAAAACATTTCTGGAAACTTCCTGCATATCTGGAATTTAGATAATAACTGGAATTGGGTTTCTTCTGAGGGACAATTTGCATTAAATTCTGCTGATGCTTTGGCTAAAGAAACTGTCTTTGGTATAGATGCAAATAGTGATGGTGCTATTGGCAATCCCTCTAGTCTGACTTTGACAGGTACTAGTGGTAATGAGTTCCTCGTCGGTGGTACAAATAATGATGTTCTCACTGGTGCGGGTGGTAAAGATACCTTGACTGGTGGTTTAGGCAGCGATAAATTTGTCTACCAAAATCTTACTGATTCTCTCCTAGCTAACTTTGATGTCATCACTGATTTCAACGCCACTCCAGGTAATGATTTGTTCCGTGTTTCTACGGCATTAGCTGGATTTGTGGATGTGGGAGCAGTTAATACTCTAGATGCTGCTGGTATTGGGGCAAAATTAGCAGCCTTTGGTTCAAATTACGCTGCTCAATTCAGTTTTGGACAAAGAACTTTTGTGGCTATTAATGATGCAATCGCAGGGTTTAATGCTGCTAATGATGCCATCATTGAAGTCACAGGATTAACAGGAACATTGAATGTTAATAATTTTGTGATTGTTTAGGGGATATTCAGCAAACCATCCTGTAATTGATACGATATGTAAGGGTTTAGCACTGCTAAACCCTTACATATATCGAAGTTAAGGTAATTCATGTTGATTTAATATCACTAAAATTAATAATATTGACAGGTTAATTATCATGTTTTTGTCAAATTGTCAATAGTAAATTTTTACTATCTCTCAAGTTAGATCATTTCTGAGCAAATTCATGGCTAAAATTGTTGAAGAAACAGCTATTAATTTTGTAAAGTTTTGTATCGGACTGGGAGATTGATTTCTGGAACTACTGTCAATAAAGGGTTTGATACTAACATCTTTTTAAAGATCCAAAATTGACAATAAAAACCCAATTATGAAATTCTCCGAAATTATAGCAAATCGCGGAAAGTATTGCAACCTCGTTGATAAATAGAAAAGATTCTCAATTAATTATTAAGGAAATATAAAGGCAAATTGCTATAAGTTATAAATATCAAAAGTATTCTTAGTTTAGGATAATTTAAACTTATGATAAAGCGATGAAAACTGATCTATCTGAGAAAGAACGCTGGGGATTAAACTATGAGCATATTATTGGTTTATAGCGTTTGCAGTAGCGTCTCGTATCCCTTGCGAGAATTTCAGATCCCCGACTTCTCTAAGAAGTCGGGGATCTTATTGTTGAGCATAATACCGGGCATATCTCCCTTCTAAAGCTAATAATTCCTCATGATTTCCCGATTCGACAATTTGCCCTTTTTCCAAAACCAAAATGCGATCGCACTTCCGCACCGTTGACAATCTATGGGCAATAATTAACACCGTGCGGTTTTCCATTAATCTCTCCAAAGCCTCTTGTACCAAAGCTTCTGATTCCGAATCTAATGCCGATGTAGCTTCATCAAGGATCAAGATTTGCGGGTTGAGCAGGACTGCACGAGCGATCGCAATTCGCTGTCTTTGTCCCCCTGATAAATTCACACCTCGCTCTCCCACCCAAGTATGATAACCTTCTGGTAATTGCTGAATAAATTGATCAGCATTGGCAATTTTTGCAGATTCTTCTACTGCGTTCATATCAAAATCATTTTGTCCAAAAGCGATATTTTGGGCAATAGTTCCCGAAAACATAATTGTTTCTTGAGGAACAATGCCAATCTGTTTTCTTAAACTATTTAAAGTCACATCTCGAATATTGACACCATCTATGAAAATTTCCCCAAATTCAGGATCATAAAATCGAGGTAATAGATTCACAAAAGTAGTTTTACCAGCCCCAGAAGCACCAACCAGAGCAATAGCTTGACCTGGCATGACTAATAAACTAATATTATTTAATACAGGTTCTCCTGATTTATAGGCAAAAGTAATATGGCAATATTCAACCTTACCATTAACAGCAGGAAGGGTAATAGCATCTGGTTTTTCTAATACCGTTGGTTGAATTGCTAATAACTCAAAAACTCGATCAACCGATGCCTCACCTTGTTTAAATTCATTATAATTATTAGTAGTATGACCAATAGGATCAATTAACAAAGCTGCTGCTGTTAAATAACTAAAAAATTCACCGACAGTTAAATTACGTTGAGATATTTGCCAAGTTCCTACCATTAACAAAGATAACGCACTCACAGCTTCTAAAAATCCCACAATGGGAATTTGAATCGCTTTTAATCTTTCGACTGAATATTTAGCTTTAAAACTGCGTTCTGCTTCATGACTAAATCTATCAATTTCGTATTTTTCCGCAGCAAAAGCTTGAATTAAGCGAATCCCGCTAAAAACTTCCGTTAAAATAGCTGATAAATCAGAAATACGACTTTGACTTTTGAGAGAATATTTCCGTAAACGTTCCCCAAACCAACCAATTAAAATTCCCATAATTGGGGCAACAATTACCGTTGCTAAGGTAAGTTGCCAATTCAAATAAATCATGTAAATGGGAATAGCAATTAATTGTAAAGCACAGGGAGTAAAATCATGAAAAAGTTTATTAATAACTTCTCCCACCCTGTCAACATCTTCCGTGAGACGATAAGATAAATCTCCAGCTTTAGCAGTTTCAAAATAGCTGAGATTGAGTTTTTGTAAATGAGTATAAACCTGTTGCCGGAGATAAAAAGCGATTCTTAACGCTGCCTTAGCCATGTATAAATCTTGTACAGACTGAAAAAAGCCGCGCACAAGAAATATAGCAGCACTGATTCCGGCTAATTGAGCGATCGCTAATACATTACCATTCCCGAAGGGAACAGCCAACTTACCCGCGACATTAATCAGGGTTAAAGTTGCCAGTACATATCCCAAAATCCCTACAAAACCCTTAGCAATAGGTTGCCACTGGGTGCGGATATATGGTAACAGTTGCCAATAATTAGAACGTGTTTTCAAGTTGTCACATCCACAAAAAATATTTTCCTTTGTTTGACGCTACCAGCTTTTGGTCATATTTGGGAATAGGGATGGGTAAACTGTCATCAAAACAAAGCATTTGATCATTTATTAGCTCTATTTTCTTTAATTATATGAATAACAGATGGGAATAAAGAAACAACAACAATTAAGCCAATTATTGGTAAAAGATACTTATCTAACTGTTCCGCTGGCAAAGTTTTTCCCAGGAAAAATCCTAACAAAGTAATCCCAAATGTCCAAACAAAACCACCAATTAAGTTATAAGACATAAAAGACCGATAGTGCATAGCCCCAATACCTGCTACAATCGGCGCAAAAGTCCTCACAATTGGCATAAATCTAGCTAAGACAATTGTTTTTTTCCCATGCTTTTCATAAAAATCTTGAGTTTTCACAATATGTTTTTTACGAAATAACCAAGAATCATCCTTCTCAAATAATTTTCTGCCAAATTTATGCCCTGTAAAATACCCGACATTATCACCTAATACAGCACAAAAAAACGCACCAAAAATCAGTACCCAAATATTTAGCAAGTTTTGAGAAGCAACAAATCCAGCCGTAAATAGTAAACTATCACCAGGGAGAAAAAACCCAATCAATAAACCAGATTCAGCAAAGATAATTCCCCATACTCCAAAATAACCCAGCGATTTAATTAATTCCGGTAAATTAAAGTGCATAAAATCCGATTTGCTTAAGAAGTTGCATTCAACATTTTAACGTTCATAAATTATAAAAATACCAAATAAGATTAAGTTTAGATAAAATTATTTTATATTCAAGAGATATTGGGGTAAAGGCGAGAAATGGCAAGATATTTAAAAGTGTTGAGATTATTTTGGAATGCTGCCATTGCGGCAGAAATGGAATATCGTATTAATTTTATCATTTCTGCTTTCAGTAGCTTAGGTAATTTAGTAGGTAGTATCTTTGGTTTGTTCCTATTTTACCGCACAGGCTACACTTTTACGGGGTGGTCATGGGACGCAGCTTTAGTAGTCTTAGGAATTTTCACCCTATTACAAGGCTTTTCGTCTACCTTCCTTGCTCCCAACTTAAATCGGATTGTGCGTCATGTCCAAGAAGGGACCTTAGACTTTGTATTATTAAAACCTATTCGTAGTCAGTTTTGGTTATCTATTCATACCCTTTCCCTCTGGGGAATACCAGATTTAATCTTAGGTTTGCTCATCATTGGCTACGCTGGTAGAAAACTTAACTTAGGAATTGACAAATACTTACTGACTATTTTTCCCTTGGCTTGCGGTTTAGTCATTCTTTACAGCCTGTGGTTTATCCTCAGCGCAACAAGTATTTGGTTTGTTAAAATATACAACGTCACAGAAGTATTAAGAGGGTTTCTAGATGCTGGAAGATATCCAATTACAGCCTATCCGGCGGCTTATCGCTTCTTCTTTACCTTTATAGTTCCAGTAACTTTTTTAACTACAGTTCCAGCCCAGTCTCTGTTAGGTCAAATTCAGTTTACCTGGTGGCTAGGTGCGGGATTTTTAGCAATTGTCTTATTCTTTATTTCTACTCAGTTTTGGCGGTTTGCTCTCCGTTTTTATACCAGTGCTTCCAGTTGATTATACAGCAGGAGTGAGCAGGCAAAAATTAAGATCCCCGACTTCTAACGACAAATCGCAATTTCTAGAGATGATGACAGCAGAAGTCGGGGATTTGGGAAACCTGACGATTACAAGATATCTGGATCTTCACCCAATTCTCGTAATCTGGCAGCCAACCTATCTGCTTTTGCCTTAGCCTCCTCCTCTCGTGCCTTAGCCGCTTTTGCTTGCGATTTAGCTGCTTCCTCTGGTAATAAAACTAGATTACCAGCAACATCATAAAACCGCGCCCAAATTGTAGTTTCCCTTTCTACCGTTCCTTCCCAAGTTCCCAACCATAAACCTAAACGTCTACTCCATAGCCAACCATGTTCATTAGGAATTAACGGCTGGTACTTTTGATTATCATCTAAATGCCATCCTTGTAAAGAACGAGGATTAAATGGATCATAGACAAAATAATCCGAGGTACGAAAAGTCTGTTCATAAAGGTCTTTTTTAATGCCTTTATCTATTGCTGCCGTAGAAGGTGACATTAATTCCACAATTACATCAGGATAGCGACCATTCTCGTCCCAAACCACCCAACCTTGTCGAGTGTTAGTACCATCAATATTGAGAACAGCAAAGAAATCGGGACCGCGAAAATCACGATTACGAACCTGGGTGCTGCTGTAATAAATAAACATATTGCCCCCAGTAAAATAATCATTGCGATCGCACCAAAGCTGCTGCAATGATCGGATAAGGACATTCATTCCAGTCCGATGTCTATATGATTCCAAGGGTTCACCATCATCAAATATTAAGTCTGTTGGTGGGTCATGGGTTTCACCATCGTCAAACACATAATAAGTGGATGAGTCATGGACTTCCCTGTCCACAATGGCTAGATTCTTTTCGGTAGTCATGAGTGATTATCGCCTTTTTCATCAAGCCTAAACTTCTATATTGACACTCCCCGGTCTAAAGACGCGGGGATTCTTAAGATTTTACAATCCTAATATCCTGTTCACACAGGTTCCCAGACTCAGTACGTTTGCACAAAAGTGCGTGCTGATACCGCCAGTTGCTCTACTTGGGGAGACCCCAAGACCGCACTGGCTCATCTTCTGGGCGTTTAGCTGTTAAACAGCAAGTTTCGCGGAGTCCCCACGTACTATTTTGAAACCTCTATCTCTGATAGTCTTTGCAGCACCAATATCGGCGTGTTCGTGATATCCGCATTCCGTACAAATGAATTTCTCACCATCACGGTTTGACTTATCAGTATGCCCACAATTCCTACATTCTTGACTGGAGTATTTAGGATTAATCTTAATTACAACTTTTCCTTGCTTTACAGCGAGATACTCAATTTTTAAAATTAAATCACTCCAACTTGCATCAGAAATAGAACGGTTTAATCCTTTTTTTCTAGATTGCCCATTCTTTAAAAATCTCCCTGTTTTTTCATCGGTTTTAACTTGGCAACGCCTCAACATACAGGGGAAACGCATCTAAATTATCTTGACAGAATACTATATTAGTGCATCAATATGGGAAAATATCTAACTTCATTCAAAATCTGATAAATTCCTTTATTAAAATTATAAAAATTTCATAAATTTAGAGTAATTATTTATTTTTAATGATGGATTTATTTTGTTCAGTTCTATATATTAATATCTATATTTTTTGGCATCAAAAATATAGATTCTATTGTAGAATCAACAGAAAAATAAATTGGTTATATTTATATTTGTCTATATTTTCTGATTTTTATCAGATACATTCTAAAATCTTCTCTAAATATTCATCATCCCATCCTGCACAAAACTGCTTACTTTTAGTTCCTAGTTTTTGGCTTTTTTCTTTTCCTAAAAGATTAACTGCTATATGACGAATAACTGCAAAGTTTTGTGGTGCATTATCCTTTCTTATCCGACAATCATCTTCTCTAAAAGCTACATCTAAAACCCAGTGTAATGAATTCTCTATACCCCAATGAGTGCGGACTGATTCTCCTAGTAATTTCGCATTATTTGTCAAACTACTTATATAATAGCCTGTCTCAACCTTCGTTTTTCCATTAACTTTTCGTATATATTCTACCATTCCTACACTTTGAAGATTTACCCATTTCTTATCAGTATCTATTCTTTCTTCTATGTCTGATAACATGAGATAATGACGAATCTCTTCTCTTCCATGTTTGTCTTCTTTTGTATGAAATTCACTATATTTGAATCCCTCAAACCCTTTAGATATAGCTTCTTTGAAGATTTCTTCTACATTCTTATATAAATTACCTTGATTCTTTTTGAGTGCGATAATATATTCGCCTGATTTTTCTGCAATTGATTTTACTATCTCTTTTTGACACCCCATCGCATCAATCGTTACTAAACATCCGGCTATATCTAATACTTTAATTAATTCCGGTATGGCTGTTATTTCATTTGACTTTTCTTCTACTTTACATTGTCCTAATACTAATTTATTACTAGTTGCCCATGCACTTACCATGTGAATCGCACCTTTATCCTTTCCTTTATCATATGAATGCCTTAATGTTTTCCCATCTATTGCTATGACTTCTCCTTCTGTAATTTTATTGATAGATTTTATCCAACTCAAAAAACAATTCTGAAATTGTTGCGGATCTATTCTCGCAAATACTCTGGCGAATGTATCATGAGATGGAATCCCGTTTGGAAGTTCTAAAAATTGTTTTAGCCATTTTTCTTTCTTTTTTCCATAAGCCTCCATCAATACCCAACTATCTACTCCACAGATCACTGCACAAATCGCAATGGTTACTATATCTATTAATTTATGCCTTTTTGTTCTCTCAACTCTTTTATCTTCTAAATCTTTAAAGTGATCTACTATTGTGATTTTTGGTGGTAGCTTCATTTTGTGAATTTTGTCTCTTTAGTTTTATTGAGAATACCACTTCAACTCATTTTATTGATTCTTATAGAAACGAATTTACCATCAAATTTTCTTCATACTCATTTATTGGCTTGATATTAACATGGTAATACTGCCCTTTTTATCTATTCATAGAAGTTACATTTTGTCAAAAAAAATTAGATGCGTTTCCCCTGGATATGATCCTAGTTTCCTGATCAAAGTTCAACAAAAACCTGGAACTGATAAATACGAGTTTGTGCCAATTCCTTAATTTTACAACTTTACTAAATAGCGATTATACTAAACACGGGTGAGATTTAAACTTTTGCCAAATGACAAAGAACCCAGATGTGTAGGGGTTTAGCACTGCTAAACCCCTACGTTTAGAATCAAACAATCAAGCCGTTTTGAGTATACAAATTATCCTTAACCCAATTCCTAAAATTCCGCATAGCCTGACTTCTCCCAATAGTTAAACACTGCCGTACATACTCATTAACTAATTCAATAATAGGAATATTAGGAAAATTAGGACTAGATTGAGATTTTATATATTTCCCTTCCCGTAACAAGAAAATCTCCAAAACTTGTTGTTGATATCGCCAAAGTTCAGGAACTCCCAAAATCTCATAATTATCAAATCGAGTCCGAGAAGTAATATCAATTTCAATAGCCAAATCTGGTGGTGGATCTATATTTAAATCAATGCGATTTTTGCCAATTACAGCAGCTTGATTTTGAATATAAAAACTGGTATCTGGTTCTACAGCTTGTCTCATTCTTTCATTTTTAAGTGTTGTCGAACCAAAAGGCTCAAAATCAATTTCTAATTTATCTAATAAAATTCTGACTAATTCACCAAATATCTCTTTATCTTTTTCATGTTCAGGTAAAGGAACCATAATTTCTAACCAACCATCACTATAAGAAATACGCGCTGCACGCCTTTCTCCCATTTCTTCTAAAATATTTTCCAACTTCTGCCAACTAATATCCTTGAGTAACATTTGTTGACCAGGATTGACAATAATTTGTTGCAGTTCTAAAAGCATATCGCCTCAAAGATTATCCAAGTTTTTAAGAATTATCTTTCTTTATAATATGACCATTCACCCCTAGAATTGGTATTTCCTGTAAAATTAACATCTGAGAACCGTTAAACAGGAGAAACCAGGCGTGCCTACACTCGGTGTTAATATTGACCATATCGCTACCATTCGTCAAGCACGGCGGACAGTAGAACCAGACCCTATAGCAGCAGCAGTATTAGCAGAATTAGCAGGTGCTGATGGCATTACCGCCCATTTGCGCGAAGATAGAAGACATATTCAAGATCGAGACGTACGGCTATTGCGACAAACAGTGAGAACCCATTTAAACTTAGAAATGGCAGCAACCCCGGAAATGTTAGCGATCGCCCTAGATATCAAACCCGATTATGTTACCCTAGTACCAGAAAAGCGGGAAGAAGTAACAACAGAAGGTGGTTTAAATATTGTCGGACAAATTGCTAGAATAGGAGAGATAGTTGATAAACTACAAAACGCCGGCATTCCCGTTAGTTTGTTTATTGATGCCGAACCACCACAAATTGAGGCATCTGTCAAGGTAAAAGCCAAATTTATTGAACTACATACAGGGCAATATGCGGAAGCCAAAGACGAAACAACTCGGCAAAAAGAACTAACTTTATTAGCCCAAGGCTGTGAACAAGCCATTAAAGCTGGGTTGCGGGTGAATGCCGGTCATGGACTCACATACTGGAATGTTTACCCCATTGCCGCCCTTCCAGGCATGGAGGAACTCAATATTGGTCATACTATCATCAGTCGGGCAGCTTTAGTAGGTATAGAAAGAGCAGTCCGGGAAATGAAAGAAGCAATGTCACTTCGTTCCAATTAAAAATTAATAAATTAAAAATTAAAAAGGGTTTCTTCTTTTTTAATTTTTAATTCTCAATTTTGAATTTCTTCCAGAGGGGTTGTAGCTGCGTAATTCCAGAAAATTAGAGTCACATTTGGAAACTTCAACCTACTATGACTTCTCAACAGTCTAACAACCTGCCCCTATGGGTACAAGATAGAAACAAGGTAATTGCAGCCAGCACTGATGCTCAATGGCGCAATCAAAAACCCCCTGACTATAGCCGTTCTCAGCAAAACCTAGCAAAAGAGAGTATCCACCATCATCTCGAAGGTACACTAGAAGCTATAGTTGAAAATCTGGTGAGAACCTTTGAAATGGAAGTGTCATGGAAAACTAACCCCGCACAGTGGTTATCTATCGTCAATGACAAATTCCGGGTAACAAGCAATGGTGGTCAAGAATACACCGCTGCCGAATTAGGTAAATCAGGTACTTATAATTTATTTATGGCTGATTCTGAACATTACAAAGCTTCAGAGGAAAGTTTTGAATCATCCCATGATATCTTTCATAGTACCTTTCCTCAAGGATTTCCCTGGGAAGTATTGGCAGTTTATTCTAGTCCTCCCAATGTTACATTTAAATGGCGACACTGGGGACATTTTCAGGGTAAGTATAAAGATTATGCACCCACAGGGAAAACAGTTGAAATTATCGGTATGAGTGTTGCTCATGTCACCGAAGATTTAAAAATTGTTTCCTTAGAACACTATTTTGATAATGCCCTATTTTTAGAAAGCCTGACAGCAGGTGGCAAACTAGAAAATAGTGAAAATAAGAGCGGTGGTTGTCCTTTTGGTTCTTGGTTTCAGGGATTGAAGAAAAGTTAATCGCTCAGGGTACAGATTCAACACTGCGCCCTAAAATTATAGCAGATCCCCGACTTCTGTTTTCATGATGTTAATAAATGATGAATTAATACTAGAAGTCGGGCATATTACCACAGTAACCTAAAACTATAGATTAGTCAGCAAGCAAAGAAAATGCAAACATACTATTACGTTTTGGCCAGTCAACACTTTCTTATGGAACAAGAACCGATAGACGAAGTTCTCAAAGAACGGACTCGTAACTATCATGAACAAGAAAAAGAAATTGATTTTTGGTTAGTTAAGCAACCCGCTTTTTTAGAAACACCAAAAATGGCAGGTATTAAAAAGAAATGTCCCCAACCTGCGGCAGCCATTATTTCCACCAATTCGCAATTTATAACTTGGCTAAAACTGCGGTTAGAGTATGTGATTACTGGAGAATTCTCCGCCCCTAGCGACACTATACCAAATCCATTAGCATCCCTTATTAGGGTTTCTTAATAGGGAACAGAGAACGGGGAACGGGGAACGGGGAATATATAAGAATTTCACCTCTTCCCCAATTACCAATTACCAATTACCAATTACCAATTACCAATTACCAATTACCAATTACCAATTTATGCAAATATTAACAATCTTACCAAGTGCCTTATTACTAGCAGTTACTCCCTTAATTAGCAATATCAATCCTGTTATTGCTCAACAAAATCTTACTAATTGTCAACCACCAAATGCGGGAGAATATTTATTATTAGTAGTAAGTCCCACAACTGAAAATCAAAAGCAGTTGCGTAGTGCATTACCGACTGAATTAAAAACAGTTACTTGCAAATATAATAATCAAACAGTAACGCGAATTGGTGGGTTTAAAAATATTGATGATGCCAATCGCTGGGCAAGGTATATTCAGAATATAGTTGGTTTATCTGCCATTATTACCACTCGCGCTACACAACAAGCACCTCAACAAGCACCTCAAACAACACCAAAATTACCAACTTCAAAAATCACCTATAACCCCAAAATATTAGGGGAAGGTTATGCAATTCTGGTTGATTATTTTAACCGTCCAGAAATGGTTAGTAGCCTGCAAAAATCCGTAGAAGGTAATGTGGGTTTTGTCTCCTATGGACAACGCCCTTACCTGTTGGCAGTTTATACTACCAATCAAAAGGAAGCATATAACACATTACAAAAACTCAGCGAAAGCGGATTTGTAGCCATATTAGCAGATGGTCGCAAAGTAGTGTTACTGCGCTCAACCGTCCGTTAAGAGTTGTCAGTTGTCAGTTGTCAGTTGTCAGTTGTTCGTTGTTTGTTCACCAATGACCAATAACTAATAAACAGCCCGTGCTAACCAAGAAATAGCTACACCTAAAACTGAACCAGCGATAACTTGAACTGGTGTATGTCCTAATAATTCCTTGAGACGGTCTTGAAAAAAGTCCGGTTTTTCATGGAATAATTCATCAATCATTTGATTGAGGATTTTTGCTTGCTTACCAGCAGCTTGACGCACTCCAGCGGCATCATACATAACGATGATAGCAAAAACTGTAGCTAGAGCAAATTCTGGAGATGCCCAACCTAAAGTTTGGCCAACACCGTCTGCTAGGGCTGTTACTAGGGCTGAATGGGCGCTGGGCATACCTCCAGTAGTTACTAAAACACGCACGTTTAATTTACGATGTTTGACTAACTCAACGATAAGCTTTAATCCTTGAGCTACAAAACAAGCTACAAGCGCAACCAGCAGCACCCGGTTGTTAACAATTTCGCCTATGTCCTGCATGGTATTTTGGTGAAGTTAGTAAGTGTAAGCAGTGATTGTATGGAGGAAAAACGGCAGTAGAAGCCAAAATTTAGTTAAAATCCACAATTGGGCTTAGTTATTGCGGCTGATGATAAAGTGAGCGAGCGCTTGCAAAGGAATGGCTTTTTCACCATAGGATGCTAATTCAGCACAAGCTTCAGCAACTAAATGTTGAGCTTTAGCGCGAGATTCTTCAATTCCCCACAGACTAGGATAGGTGACTTTCTGGGCTGTGAGATCCTTACCAGCGGTTTTACCTAACTGCTCTTGGGTAGCAGTGATATCCAGAATATCATCAATGATTTGGAAAGCCAGACCGATATTTTGAGAATAACGAGTTAATTTTTGCACATCTTCGGCAGATGCACCAGCAATAATTCCCCCACAAACTACACAAGCTTCTAACAAAGCTGCGGTTTTATGATTATGAATAAAATTCAGGGTTTCTAAGGAAATATCTGACTTACCTTCCGATTCCAAATCTACCACTTGACCACCGACTAAGCCAGCCGCACCCAAGGCTTTACCCAGGCGAATGATGACTTGTAAAACTCTATCCCTAGGTACATTTGTAGGAGTTTGGGCGGCTACGTGTTCAAAAGCTAAAGCCAATAAACCATCTCCTGCCAAAATAGCCACATCTTCACCATAAACTTTATGATTTGTGAGTTTACCGCGACGATAATCATCATTATCCATGGCGGGTAAATCATCATGAATCAATGACATGGTGTGGATCATTTCTACTGCACAGGCTGTAGCCATAGCCATTTCTATTGTGCCACCAATCATGTCAGCAGTCGCAAGACAGAGAATAGGACGAACTCGTTTCCCTCCAGCTAAGAGAGAATAGCGCATGGCTTCATAAATCTTTTCTGGATAAACGACGGTAATGGAATTATCCAAAGCCTGTTCGCAAAGCTGTTGTCGTTGTTTGAGATAGGTAGCGAGGTTAAAACTAGCCGACTCTGATTTTTTTGGGGTTTCCAATCTTTTATCCGTTGCTACCATGCTTTGTATTCCTCTTGACTGTTCAAAATATTGGGCTGTTTGTGATCTGTTTACCAATTTTACGGGGCTTTGGGGCGGAAACACTCACGGTTTTGGTGAGTAATCATGAATATTCACAAAAATTATTTCTCAGTTGCCTGTGGTTTGTAAATAGCTAGAAACAGTATTTTGCAATAACATGGCTACTGTCATTGGACCGATACCACCAGGAACAGGAGTAATATATTCTGCCACATTAGCGATCGCTTCAAACTGAACATCACCAACTAACCGACTTTTACCATTGCTATCTGTAACCCGATTTATTCCCACATCTACCACAACTGCGCCCGGTTTTACCATCTGGGCATTAATCATTCCCGGAATCCCGGTGGCAGCAATGAGAATATCCGCATCTTTGGTAATATCTTGTAAATCCTGGGTTTTGGAATGGGCAATTGTGACTGTGGCATTAGCTGCTAATAACATCAAAGCCATCGGTTTCCCTACTAAAATACTCCGTCCTACGACTACGGCTTTTTTGCCCTGTAAAGGAATTCTATATTCTGCTAACAATCGCATCACACCGGCAGGAGTACAACTCCGTAAACCGGTTTCACCTCGTACCAGTCTTCCTAAGTTCACAGGGTGGAGTCCGTCAGCGTCTTTATCCGGGGCAATTTGATGTAGTAGACTGACAGCATCTAAATGATTGGGAAGGGGTAGCTGGACTAAAATCCCATCTACTTGATCATCTGCGTTGAGTTGGGCAATTACTTCCTCTAGTTCGGTTTGGCTGGTTTCGGGAGGAAAGTGTTTACCAAAAGAGGTAATTCCGACTTTGGCACAGGATTTTTCTTTGTTGCGAACATAAGCGGCTGATGCGGGGTTATCTCCCACCATTAATACCGCTAATCCAGGCGATCGCCCAATTTTACTTTGTAATTTGGCAATAGTCTCACTAAGTTCTTGCTGAATTTTATCGGCTAATGCTTTACCATCAAGGATTTTCGCAGTTTGTTTCATAAGGGAATAGGTGACAGGTGACAGAGAATTGTTTCTTATTTAGTGCTTACGCACAAATCACGGAATAACGATAGCGAAGCGTGGCGTTAGCCATACCACAGAGTCACAGAGGACACGGAGAAATGAGGGTTTCAGAGATATTTTCCGTAAGTCCTGTTATTTTTGTCTGTTCTGCACTTTCGTCCCTTCATTTTCTCATTTTCCCAGTCCCCTAAAATTTAATTTTTAAAGTAAAATACTTACTTGCTTGATTCACCAATTGTCAAAATAGTAAATTGCGTGAATATAAGCTAAATCGCATACCCCAACCAGCTATCCATCGTGCAAGATACCGACTCTATGAATGACATTGCTGCTGCACTCCAACAGCCAGCAGATTTAGACTTTGCATTACCTGATCCAGAAGATGAACAAATTCCTGAGTCCGACTTTTTACAACAACTTGATGTAGCATGGCAGGTATGCGATCGCTTTGATTTACAAACAGAAATTTGGCGTGGTCGCATTTTACGCGCTATCCGTGACCGAGAGAAAAAGGGCGGAGATGGACGCGGTGCGGGTTTTCTTAAATGGCTCAAAGAACGCGAAATCAGTAAGACTCAAGCCTATAGTTGGATTCAATTAGCCAATAGTGCTGATACCTTGATATCAGATGGCAAACTGAACCCAGATACGGTTAATAACTTTAGTAAACGGGCATTTGTAGAAACCGCCAAAGCGTCTCCAGAAGTACAACAGATGGTCAGTGAAGCTGCGGAGAAAGGCGATCGCATTACCCGCAGAGAAGTCCGTCAACTCAGTGACGAATGGACAGCCATGTCCTCCGATTTATTACCAGAAGAAGTTAGGGAAAAAGCCGCAGATAACAGTCTGCCACCGCGCTACATTGCCCCTCTGGTCAAGGAAATGGAAAAACTGCCCGAATTGCACCAAAAGGCATTACAAAGGGATATAGCCGCCAATCCTGATGTTGATACTGTCAAACAAGCTACCTCAGAAGCCCGACAATTAGCCAAATATCTCAAATCTGCGGCTCAAGTGCAAGCGTTAATAGCGGAAGACGTAGATATTGAAACTGCATTAGAAGAAGCTCAACGAGTCGGTTGTTTAAGCATTGCTGCTGACTTGGTAAATCAAGCATCGCAAATTGAACAAACCATTGGCAAATTGTATATGACCTGGAAAAAAATTAGTAGTTTATCGGACAGGTTATATGTAGATACTGGTGCAAGTACGCCTAATTTGCGATCGCTCCTCACCTGCATAGAACCCCTCGGTGGCGAAATCATGGAACTGCAATTAAGCGGTACAACAGAACACACAATTAGATTACAGATTCAGGAAACGAGTTAATCATTTGTAGGGATTTACACACCCGCCCTGAAATGAATTATGGCTTACGCCACGCTACGCTATCAGGGCTAATAGCCAAAGTTTACTCAAGTAAACTAAGTATTTTTAGTCATCTTTAGATGACTTTTGCTATGAGACTGGGAATTCATTCCCAGGCGGGCTTTTAGAATTACGGATGATAAATTTCCTCCATTTTCTTCGCCAGTTCTACATCCAAATCACTGATAGCATTACCGATGTCATGAGTAACAAGATTTACCTTAACTGTGTTGTAAACATTAAACCATTCGGGGTGATGTCCCATTTTTTCCGCATGAACACCCACACTAACCATCCAACCTAACGCAGTTGCAAAGGAGCTAAATTTATATTCTTTGTATAATTTACCTTCTTTAATTTGCCATCCTGGTAAACTATTGAGGGCTAATGTTAGTTCTGCTTCGCTCAATTTTTGTGCTGCCATTTTCCTAACCTACATAGAGATTTATAAATACTGATTCTACCTAATTATCATCTTTTTCTATTTTTCCGCTTCCATCTTTTGACGAGTATATTTAGATAACGGAAATTTAAATAACGGCGATACTTTTGCACTACTTCTTTCCCCACCAACAGAGTACCTGGCCAAAATAGAACTTCAGCCAAAACTAATAACGCTGGAACTAATATAGCTTTTTGGGCGAGAGAAATTGGCAAAAATGGCACTATCACAGCAATGATCAGCCACGGTAAAAATGAGATGATAATTAACACTAAACCAAACTTTTGCATATTTTCTAATGATGACGGAATCTGAGTTTAGTATTTTTGTATGTTTAGCTGGAGTGGTTTAACTTACATTGTAGGTTTTTTTGTTTCATTCAAAGGAAAGAAATCCTGATTCTGACAACTGAAGCATTCAAAAATCAAGCTACACCATAACCAGTATAAGGGCGTTTGTAGGGTGGTTGTAAACCAAAAACAATATCTTCTTTTTGTATTCCCATATTTACAAGTTCTTGAGCTAAATCTGATTCTGTCATATTTTGTTGAATCCAGATTTTGTTATCTTTAATATCGAAATGAATGACACTATGATAAACCCTTCTTAAATCATCCCAACCAACACGCATAAGTTGATAATGATCATGAGTAGTATCAAAAATTAGTTCATTATCTATTTCGTCATATTTGGGCTTAAATTTACCATGTTCTTTGAGGATGGTTTGAATACACTGACGATAATGTTCTATGTTAGCCATTGTATGATTACCTCCTGATCTGGATTATATACTATGATTTTAAACGGCTATCGTAGCAATTGTCACTGCTGCTATCACTAACGAACAACTATTGGTAAACTGCTCTTATAACTCCAATAAAGCCAACTATACTTTGCTTAATTCCAACCTGGTTGTAAATACTAAAGGTTTAAATCAATCATTCCACTCACCAATTAAGATCAAGCCGAAGTGAAAATTGGAAAAGCCGTAACTGCGATCGCTACTAAGGTAGAATTAGCAAAGGCCAGTAAAAACTTCCCTTGTCCCTACCCCCCGGTAATTGGCTAAAGTCCAATTATTGTGGCCACCCCCTGCTGTTTCTCACCCCCCCAAAGAGGTCAGAAAAACCACAATTAGCGGCAGTAACCCTATAAATGCACTTGTTAGCGCTACTAACAGGCTCAACAAATTGGCATTTTTTTAGATTCCAGTTTAGCTTGGACATTGGCTATGACTCCATACATTTGTTTTTCTGGTAGTACAACCATCAGTAAAAACTAATTTAATAACTATAGTTTCTTGTTAAGTTAAATTAAATCACAGTGATAATTACCCCAAATTGATCGGGTAATTTAAGTTTTTGTATTAAATAATTCATGGACAACGGAGTAACACCGAATATGCAGCAGCTTGTAGACCAAATTGAAAAAATTGATTTCCAAAGCGAAATATATAAAGATGCTTATAGCCGCATCAATGCCATTGTCATTGAGGGGGAACAAGAGGCCCACGAAAATTACATTACATTAGCGAAACTGCTGCCAGCACAGGAAGAGGAATTAATTCGTCTCTCGAAAATGGAAAGTCGCCACAAAAAAGGTTTTGAAGCCTGTGGACGGAATTTAAAAGTGACTCCAGATTTAGTATTCGCTAAAAAGTTTTTCTTGGGACTACACGACAATTTTCAAACCGCAGCCGAAGAAGGTAAAGTCGTTACTTGCCTTTTGATTCAATCATTAATTATCGAATGTTTTGCGATCGCTGCCTATAATATCTACATTCCCGTAGCTGATGATTTCGCTCGTAAAATCACAGAAGGAGTTGTAAAAGAAGAATACAGCCATCTTAACTTTGGTGAAGTGTGGTTGCAAGAAAACTTTACAGAATCTCAAGCCGAATTAGAAGCAGCAAACCGCCAAAATCTGCCCATTGTCTGGAAAATGCTGAACGAAGTAGCAGACGATGCCAAAGTCTTAGCAATGGAAAAAGATGCTTTAGTAGAAGACTTTATGATTCAATACGGTGAAGCACTAAGTAACATTGGCTTTACCACCCGTGACATCATGCGTCTTTCTGCCTACGGACTGGCAACCGTTTAATAACTGCCCACAGGGGTGACGACTTTGTTACCCCAGGGAAGTAGGGGAGGTAGGGGAAGTAGGGGAGGTAGGGGAAGTAGGGGAGGTAGGGGAAGTAGGGGAGGTAGGGGAGTAATAGTTCTGTAGTCAACCGTCAACTGTGAACATTGACCCCTTATGTAGTATTTTTAATAGTTAGATACTATAGTTTGCGATTTCTCCAAAATCCAAAATCTCAAATCCAAAGTTGGTATTGCCCACTAATTCCACAGTTTTGCACGACAGCACACGCCTAATATATCACTCCATGTTTGGTTTAATTGGACATCTGACTAGTTTAGAACACGCTCAATCAGTAGCTCAAGAATTGGGATATCCAGAATATGCCGATCAAGGGCTAGACTTTTGGTGTAGCGCCCCGCCGCAAATAGTTGATCATATCACTGTCACCAGTATCACCGGGCAGAAAATAGAAGGAAAGTATGTAGAATCTTGCTTTTTGCCAGAAATGCTGGCCAATCGTCGTATTAAAGCTGCCACGCGGAAAATTCTCAACGCTATGGCTCATGCTCAAAAGCATGGCATTGATATTACAGCTTTGGGAGGATTTTCCTCAATTATTTTTGAGAACTTTAATTTAGAGCAGTTCAAACAAGTCCGCAATATTAACCTAGATTTTGAACGCTTCACCACAGGCAATACTCATACAGCTTACATTATTTGTCGGCAAGTAGAAGAAGCCTCTAAACAACTAGGGATTGAATTGTCCAAAGCAACTGTAGCTGTGTGCGGTGCAACGGGGGATATTGGTAGCGCAGTCACCCGCTGGCTAGATAAAAAAACAGATGTCCAAGAATTACTATTAATTGCTAGAAATCAAGAACGTCTCCAAGAACTGCAAGCAGAACTAGGACGCGGTAAAATCATGGGATTACAGGAAGCATTACCCCAAGCGGATATTGTCGTTTGGGTGGCGAGTATGCCCAAAGGCGTAGAAATTGACCCGAGAACATTAAAACAACCCTGTCTATTGATTGATGGTGGCTATCCTAAAAACTTAGGCACAAAAATTCAGCACCCAGGGGTGTATGTGTTAAATGGTGGCATTGTGGAGCATTCCCTAGATATTGACTGGAAAATTATGAAAATTGTCAATATGGATGTGCCAGGTCGGCAATTATTTGCTTGTTTTGCAGAATCAATGCTATTGGAATTTGAGAAGTTATATACAAACTTTTCTTGGGGGCGTAATCAGATTACCGTAGACAAAATGGAGCAAATTGGTCGTGTGTCCATTAAACACGGTTTTAGACCATTGCTAGTTTAGTCATTAGTCAGTGGTCAGTGGTCAGTGGCAAAGAAAAGACAACTAACAACTGACAACGGACGACTGACAACTGACAACCAACAACTAACAACTGACAACTAACATAACTATGGCAACCACTGAGCGCAAACCGCTACTGTTAGATTTTGAAAAGCCTTTAGCAGAACTGGCCACTCGCATTGACCAAATTCGCCAACTGGCTGAAGAAAATGGTGTTGATGTTTCTGGACAAATTCGCCAACTAGAGACAAGGGCGACGCAATTACGGGAAGAGATTTTTAGCAGTCTGACACCATCTCAACGATTGCAGGTAGCCCGTCATCCCCGCCGCCCTAGCACTTTAGATTATATTCAATCTATTAGTGATGAATGGATGGAGTTGCATGGCGATCGCTGTGGCGGAGATGATCCGGCTTTAGTGGGTGGTGTCGGGCGCATAGCTGGACAACCTGTGATGATGTTAGGACATCAAAAAGGCCGGGATACTAAAGATAACGTGGCTCGTAACTTTGGCATGGCTGCTCCTGGTGGCTATCGTAAGGCTCTGCGCCTCATGGAACACGCCAATAAGTTTAGTATGCCAATTTTGACCTTTATTGATACTCCTGGGGCTTGGGCAGGCATAGAAGCCGAACACCAAGGACAAGGAGAAGCGATCGCCTATAACCTGCGGGAAATGTTCAGTTTTGACGTACCCATCATTTGCACAGTTATTGGTGAAGGTGGTTCTGGTGGGGCGTTAGGTATTGGTGTAGGCGATCGCCTATTGATGTTTGAACACTCAGTTTATACCGTCGCTACCCCGGAAGCCTGCGCTGCAATTTTGTGGAAAGATGCCAGTAAATCTCACCTGGCCGCCGTAGCCTTAAAAATTATCTCCCACGACCTCAAAAACTTGGGCATTATTGACCAAATTCTCCCTGAACCCTTGGGTGGCGCACACTCAGACCCTTTAACAGCAGCGACAAACTTGAAACAAGCCTTGCTAGAAAACTTAGACGAACTGAACCGTCTGACACCTGCTGAACGTCGCCAACTCCGTTATGATAAATTCCGTAATATCGGCGTTTTCACAGAACTTGCTCACTAAAAATACTCAAGAAAATGGCATAGAATCACAGCAATGCTATAATTGCCTATGGCTGCTTAAAGATTTTTAACAATCTTCAAGAGCTATAGGCATTAGGACTTACTTGGGTTTATGAGCATCTGTTGGCTGACAGCATTGCCAAAAAGTTGGAAAATATCATGAATTTTGAGCAAAAAAGACGCGCCTTAATTACTGGTGCTAGTAGCGGAATTGGCAAAGCAACAGCTTTGGCATTTGCCAAGGCTGGGATAGATGTAGCATTGGTCAGCCGTTCTCAGGATAAACTAGAGTCCGTAGCTAAAGCTGCACAGGAGTTAGGAGTAGAAGCCAAAGCCTTTTGTGTAGACTTAGCTGAAGTTACCCAGGTTAAATCCAAAATTCAAGGAATAGCTGACGAATTTGGCAACATAAATATTCTCATCAATAACGCTGGGATTGGATATACGGGCAACCTGAGTGAAACACCTTTAGAAGACTGGCAACAGGTAATTAATTTAAATCTCACCAGTGTCTTTCAGTGCATGATGGGAATTTTGCCAGGAATGCGCCAACAAGGCCAAGGCACAATTATTAATATTGCCTCTATAGCTGGCAAACAAGCTTTTCCGGGTTGGGGCGCTTACTGCGTCAGCAAAGCAGGACTTCTTTTCCTATCCCAAACCCTCGCACAAGAAGAACGTGCTAATGGCATTCGCGTCATTGCCATTTGTCCTGGTTCTGTGAATACGGAAATTTGGGATACACCGACAGTCCAAGCTAACTTTGACCGTTCCCAAATGTTAACTCCAGAAATTGTGGCAACAACAATTCTGCACACTGTCTTATTACCACAAGAAGCAGTAATTCAAGAATTGACGATTATGTCCAATGCTGGTGTTCTCTAATTGGTGATTTTATCATTTATCTCTTTAATTACCACTGACAACTGTACGGGCGAAGCATTTGGAGAACTATTTTTGGCAATGACCGATAATTTATCTTCCAAATGCTTCGCTCCTACTGACAACTGACAACTGTACGGGCGAAGCATTTGGAGAACTATTTTTGGCAATGACCGATAATTTATCTTCCAAATGCTTCGCTCCTACTGACAACTGACAACTGTACGGGCGAAGCATTTGGAGAACTATTTTTGGCAATGACCGATAATTTATCTTCCAAATGCTTCGCCCCTACTGACAACTGACAACTGTACGGGCGAAGCATTTGGAGAACTATTTTTGGCAATGACCGATAATTTATCTTCCAAATGCTTCGCCCCTACTGACAACTGACAACTGTACGGGCGAAGCATTTGGAGAACTATTTTTGGCAATGACCGATAATTTATCTTCCAAATGCTTCGCCCCTACTGACAACTGACAACTGTACGGGCGAAGCATTTGGAGAACTATTTTTGGCAATGACCGATAATTTATCTTCCAAATGCTTCGCCCCTACTGACAACTGACAACTGTACGGGCGAAGCATTTGGAGAACTATTTTTGGCAATGACCGATAATTTATCTTCCAAATGCTTCGCCCCTACTGACAACTGACAACTGACAAATTACTAAAATTCAATCATGACTATCGCTGGTTCAAACGGTTCTAACACTTCCCAATCACCTCTCATTCCTGATTTAGCAGAAGCTATCAATGTCCGACCAGACCGCAATACCCATAATGGCAAAGAACCACAAATACATCCACCATCTGAGGAAATCATGGATGAAATGATGGCAGCGGTGCGAACAATGATTGTGGGAGTAGGAGAAGATCCTGAACGGGAAGGACTTCTGAAAACACCCAAGCGCGTAGCTAAGGCGATGAAGTTTCTTACCAGTGGCTATAATCAATCTTTAGAAGACCTCATCAATGGTGCTATTTTTGATGAAGGACATGATGAAATGGTGTTAGTTAGAGATATTAACTTCTTTAGCTTATGCGAACATCATATGTTGCCATTTATGGGTAGAGCGCACGTGGCTTATATTCCCAATCAAAAAGTGGTGGGATTAAGTAAACTAGCACGGATTGTGGAAATGTATTCTCGCCGGTTACAAGTCCAAGAAAGACTAACTCGACAAATTGCTGAAGCACTGCAAACCGTTCTCGAACCTAAAGGTGTTGCTGTCGTCATGGAAGCCAGTCATATGTGCATGGTAATGCGTGGAGTGCAAAAACCTGGTTCTTGGACAGTTACCAGTTCAATGGTAGGAGTATTCCAGGAAGAACAGAAAACCCGTGAAGAATTCTTCAGCTTGATTCGTCACCAACCGTCATTCTTTTAATGAGGGAACAGGGAACAGGGAACGGGGAGCAGGGAACAGGGAACAGATTTTTTCAACTGACAACTGTACGGGCGAAGCATTTGGAGAACTATTTTTGGCAATGACCGATAATTTATCTTCCAAATGCTTCGCCCCTACTGACAACTGACCAATTACCTATTCCCTAGATTTTGAAATAATAGGGCTACTTTATCTAAATCTTTGTTACCTGGTGAGTGTTCGACACCACTAGATAGATCAATACCATGGGGTTTAATTTGACTTAAAGCAGTCAAAATATTATCTGGTGTGAGTCCTCCGGCTAAGAACCAAGGGAGAGAGGGGCTAAATTCCTGATTTAACATTAGCCAATCTAGGGTTTGTCCTGTTCCTCCTAGGTGTTGGGGATGGTAGGCATCAAGTAGTAGGGTATCTACATAATCTGTATAATGCGTGGTGGTTTGTAGATGCTCTAAACTGTGGACTCGTATAGCTTTAATAATTTCTACTTGGGATAAAGATTGACGTAATTGATGGCAAAATTCTGGTGTTTCGTCTCCATGTAGCTGGACACCAGTTAAACGAGACTTTTTAACTATTTGAGTAATTTCGGAAATAGTGGTGTTAGCAAAAACGCCGATTTTATCAATATTTGGGGGAATTGGAGCGATAGCTGCCTGAATTTGAGCTATACTAACGTAGCGAGGGGAACTGGGAACACAGATAAATCCTAGCGCTGTTGCACCAAGGGAAGTTATAGCTAGAGACTGCTCTGGTTGAGTAATACCGCAAATTTTAACCCGAATTTTCATCTGAAAAGTTACAAATAATCACAAAAGTATCTTAATTCAAGTTAAAAACTTTTGCTTTGTCCTTAGTAATTTTATAATTCGGTAGGATTATATTCATTTTTTCAATCAGGAGAACACACTTTCATGTTATCAGTTTTATTAGCCGCAGCATCCGTTCCTGTTACACCAGTGTGGAGTCCTACAGTCGGTATCATTATCAGCGCCAGCAGCGCAGTTGTACTTTTATTCACTTTTGCACTCAAATCTGCTAAAGTCGGACCAGCAATGCCTGTATTACCTGTGAGTGTACCAGGATTCATTGGGGCAATGGCTTTTGGTCATGTGATTGGTATTGGTATTGTGTTAGGACTAACTAATATTGGTCGCTTGTAAGTTCGATTTCATCCTCTCTTGCTATAGAGAGTAAAAATTCAGCGGTAGGTAAAAATTAAATTACTTACCGCTAATGTCCTAACCACTTTGCTGGTTGACATAATTAAGTTTAAATCAAAATTGAATAGTAAATGTTTTCCAGTTAAATTTTTATTGATCCTATTGGTAGCAATTAGCATTTTTTTTAGATTTACTGATCTGTCTCATAATTAAGGACTAGCTGAAAAAGAACCGCAGCAAACACCTTTGTATTTTATTATATTAAGATTTTGGACGCAAATATTTGGTAATTCTATAGCAGTAATTAGAAGTTGTTCAGCTTTTTTTAGCTTAGAAAATATTGACTCGTCTGTTTTATTTAAGATTGAATAATTATTTCACAATTTTTGGTTTTTGAGGAATTAAATTCTCAGAATAATTGACCGCAGATAAACGCAGATAAACGCAGATAAAGACGGATGAATTAATAGACATCTCCGGTAATTAAATGTGCGTGGTTTGAAACCCTTGTAGAGACGTTCTATAGAACGTCTCTACATTCATTTTCACCAGAGGTCTAATGGATTTTATGATTCTGTGCAAATATAGATCCCAAAACCAATAAAATCGTTAGGATATTAATGGGGTTGAGGATTTTGTTGAAGGTATTGAAAAACTAGATAAATTGATGTTATGCAAACTAATTGGCAAATAGGTTCTTTATTTGGTATTCCTTTATTTTTAGACCCCTTATGGTTTGTAATTTTGGGGTTAACTACCCTGAATTTTGGATTTGCTTACCAACAATGGGGGACTGTCGCGGGTTGGAGTGCTGGTTTGATTATGGCACTGTTGTTATTTGCTTCGGTGCTACTGCATGAGTTGGGACATAGCTTGGTGGCACAGTCCCAAGGAATTAAGGTGAATTCTATTACTTTGTTTTTGTTTGGGGGAGTTGCGGCCATCGAGGAGGAATCAAAAACTCCTGGTAAAGCTTTTCAAGTAGCGATCGCTGGTCCGGCGGTAAGTGTTATCCTATTTTTCTTACTGCGTCTGGGTGCGAGTGTTATTCCTGATAGTAATCCTTTGCATGAAATGATGGGAGATTTATCAAGAATTAACTTAGTTGTGGCTTTATTTAATTTAATTCCTGGTTTACCTTTGGACGGGGGACAGGTGTTAAAAGCGGCTTTGTGGAAAATTACAGGCGATCGCTTTAAAGCTGTACACTGGGCAGCAAAAGCCGGACAAATTTTAGGTTATGGTGCGATCGCTTTGGGATTTGCCATTGATTTCTTCACCAGAGAATTTATCACGGGTTTATGGATTGTTTTGATCGGTTGGTTTGCGGTTCGTAATGCTAACAGTTATGACCGGGTAACTACATTACAAGAAACTTTACTAAAGTTAGTAGTATCTGATGGTATGACTCGTAATTTTCGGGTAGTTGATGCTAATCAAACATTGCGAGAATTCGCTGATTCTTATCTTTTAGAAACTACTACACCAGAAGTTTATTTTGCGGCTGCTGATGGTCGTTATCGCGGTTTGGTTAATATTAATGATTTGCGAACTACCCGAAGAAGTGAATGGGAAACCCAAACTTTACAAAGTATTGTTCATCCCCTAAATACAATTCCTACTGTTATTGAATCTACTTCTTTAGCAGAGGTAATTAAGAAATTAGAAACTGAACAATTACCTCAGATTACTGTTCTTTCTCCTGCGGATGCTGTTGCTGGTGTCATTGATAGAGGGGATATTGTCCAAGCATTAGCACAAAGGTTAAATTTGCCAATTACTGCTGCGGAAATTAAACGCATCAAGGAAGAAGGGAGTTTTCCTCTAGGTTTACAATTAGGGGTAATAGCGAAGTCTGTAGAAAAATGAAATTGTCAGAATCAGGATATCCAGGATTTGAGGATTTTCAGGATGAATGATTTTTGATGGTTAGGAAATTTTGGAAATTGTCAGAATCAGGATGTCCAGGATTTGAGGATGTTCAGGATGAATAAATAGAATATCTTGTTAATCTTTAAATCCTCTAAATCCTGATGATAAAAATTAATGTTATAATCAACAAATAACTACAAGGACATTTATGGAGTCGTCAGCTAGGTTTATATTTGGGAATTTATGAGGGTTTATTACGGTATTTTACACCAGAAGGAAAGCTAGTTTTTACCCCTGAAGAAACCGCAGAACGTTTAGCAGCAAAGTTGCGAGAACTAAATATTGACCCAGAAACAATTTAAAATGTAGGTTGGGTTAAGCTGCATCGCAACCCAACCAAAGTTTTGATAATGTAACAATGTTGGGTTTCCTTGCGTCAACCCAACCTACGTAAATTAATGAAAATGACTTTAATAATGCTATATCAATAGCTAACTATTAGTAAGTTATGCCCTGCTGCCTCTTTGGAATAATCCCCACAAATAAATGGCAATAATTGCCCCAAGAACTGCCACTATTACCCCAGGAATACTTAAAGATGCCGATGTTAGTTGTAAAGTCCCTGTGCGGAGAAGAGTAAATAAAGTACCACCGATAAAAGCACCAACAATACCTAAGATCATGGTGGATATCATCCCCCCACCTTGATAACCAGGATAGATTGATTTGGCAATTACACCAGCTAATAGTCCCAAAATTATCCAAGTAATAATATTCATTGATTGCCTCAAAAAATTGACTTAGGTTATGTCAAATTTATCAAAGCTTAATATTATTTATTTCTACCTAATGACATAAACTGTATAAATCAAAAGGTATGTAGTTTTGTTCTGTTCATAAATCATCACTACATACCAATGCAGGGCAAGCGCATCTTATTTTTAGAATGCTTACTGGACAAAGGTTTTGACGATTGTTAATTTTTGTAACTAAAGGTTGAAACCCTTGCTGGGCATGGATTACAGAATTTAGGTGCGTTTGCCCTGCATACCAATGCTCATTAAATAGAACGAGAGAATTTTGTCTCTCTAGTTCTTGTATGAGTATCGAAAACAACTGCAATATTTCTAACTAGCAATCTACCAATATCAGTAATATGGATTTCGTCTGCTAATACATTTACTAATCCATCCGCTTGTAGTGGTGCTAATTCTTTGAGTTCATAGCCAAAATATTTATCAAAATTGATATGATATTTCTGCTCAATCTCTGACTTATTTAACTGAAAGTGAGACATTATTGACATAATTACATCCCGTCTAATAATGTCATCTTGAGTGAGTTTAATGCCTTTACTGGTAGGAATTACACCTGCTGCAACTGCTTTGTAATAATCCTTTAATTCCTTGTGGTTTTGAGCATAGGCATCTTCTAACATACTAATAGATGTGGCACCGAAACCAAACAATTCCGTTTCCGCGTGGGTAGTATAACCTTGGAAATTACGTTTTAGTGTACCATGACGTTGAGCGATCGCTAATTCATTGTTATTTTTAGCAAAATGATCCATCCCAATAAACAGATACTCATTATTAGTTAATTCCTCAATCGTCATTTTGAGAATATCTAACTTTTCTTCTGCTCCCGGTAATGCGGCTTGGGGAATCATTTTTTGTACAGGTTTAATCCAAGGAACATAGGCAAAATTAAACACGACAATTCTATCAGCATCCAATGCCATTGTCTTGTGTAATGTTTCCCGAAAAGTGTCAAGAGTTTGATAAGGTAGACCATAAATTAAATCTACATTGACACTATCAAATTTAGCCTCCTTAATCCAACTCATCACATCAAAAAGTAGTGCTTCTGGTTGAATCCGATTCACCGCTGTTTGTACTTCTGGGTTAAAATCTTGAATCCCAAAACTAATGCGATTAAAGCCAATATCTCGCAAAAATAAGATATAGTCTCTAGTCACATAGCGGGGATTAATTTCAATGGATACTTCTGCATCTGAAGCAATTTGGAAATTACGGGTAATATTTTTCCATAGAAATTCTACTTGATCAAGTTCTAAATAATTCGGTGTACCTCCACCCCAATGAATCTGAAGGACTTTTCTATCTTTGTCAATTAAATCTGAGGTATTTTTGATTTCCTGTTCCAAATGTTCTAGATATGGAATAGCCATTTTCTTGTTATTGGTAATCACGGTATTGCAACCGCAGAAATAACAAGCGCTTTGGCAAAAAGGAATATGGAAATATAGGGATAGAGGTGTTTGTCTTTGATTGGAAGCGGTAATTGCAGATTGGAAATCTCTTGCAGTGAAATTTTCACTTAATTCCGTTGCTGGGGGATAACTCGTATATCGAGGAGCGCGAGTATCATACTTTTGAATTAGATCAAAATCAAACTTAACACCAGGTAATAGAAAAACCATTACAGCCTCCAATAAATGTGGGTATATGTCCTTGTAGGGGCGAAGCATTCGGCCGATAAACTATCGCTAAAACCATTAATTCTCAATCCGAATTCTTCGCCCTTACTAGTTGGGAATAATCACAATTAATTTTCCCAATTTAATGTTGTAATTGAGGATTTAGCTATTAGCAAATAGAATATTTTTATCCTATTCGTTTGTGGTTAGTATTATTTTTAACGAACCACAGAGGCACAGAGAACACAGAGGAAGAGAATAAATAGATGTTTGCATCTTGTTTAGGATTTTTATATAATTCATCATTGTCAAAATTAATTGGGTGATGAATTATATTTTTGTAAATGATGCAGAGACTCAAGTTAATTCGTTGTAAGTAGCTCTACCCAGGGCTTGGATTAAAATACTTTCCAACTCTTTAAGTATCTGCATATTTAGCTTGAAAGCATGGTTAGCTTCTGCCACAATTTTGTCAGTGGTTTTATCGTCAATAGATAGTTTATCTAATGCTTGACGATACTTTCCTTTGAAAGCCTGCTTGTCTGGAATTTGCTGAAAGTTGTAAAATGATGTTCCTTCATGTCCAGACAGTTTTAAGGCTGATTGAGCAATTTTTTGTAGCATTTGCCCACCAGAAAGATCACCCAAATAACGAGTATAGGAATGAGCTAACAATAGTGCAGGTTCATGAGTAGAAATTTGTTGAATACGCGCAATATAAGCTTGAGCAGCGGGTGAAGGGGTGATGCGTTTCTGCCATTGATTCCCATAGTAAAATAACATATCTTGTTCTAGGGAAGATTGGCGATTTAGTTCGGGAAAATAAATCAAATTAATGACAGGATGCTGTTTATGTTTCTCAATTGCTGTTTCTAGTTCACTGTAAACAAAATAGAAATTCCTCAACAACTGAATAAAACAATCTCTATCTACAACTCCTTTGACAAAACATTTCATGAAACCCAGATTTTCTGAATCTGTATGTGCTTGTTGAGTTCCTACACGCAGTTTCATTGCCAAATCATTACTCATTCTTAGTTCCTTCTTCTTTACGTGTCAGGGTTTGCAAATTTCAACGACTTGTTTATCAGTTCACCGTCGTTATCATCACAGAAAAATTGCTATTCTATGGGAATAGGGTTTTGAGAATAATTTCTCCAGCACAAATTACTACCGATGCAGATTTCGGCTAGTTTTACTGCTCCTGAAATCATTTAACTATTATTCTTTGTATAACTATAAGAGTATTCATATTTATTTATGGTTTCATAAATACATTTGTTTAGTAAATAGGTATTTAAACTATGGGAGAATTAAAGATAATTCAGTATTTTTGTAAGAATTAGTTTCAATGATTTAACTGATGACTAATAACAAATATTTATGCTTATATAATTTTAAGGCAGACAATGGTAAAGGGACTACTTATGGTTAAATCGTTCGATAAACCCCCACTTGATTTATCGAAATCAGGTGTAAAAGCACCAGTTCAAGAAACATTATTAACACCCCGTTTTTATACCACTGATTTTGACACAGTGGCAAAAATGGATATTTCTGGGTATGAAACGGAATTAAGGTCTGTAATTGACGAACTCAAGGCTGATTATAACCGTCATCACTTTGTGCGCGATGATGAATTTAAGCAAGGTTGGGATCACATTGTTGGTGAAAAACGACTTGCTTTCATCGACTTTTTAGAACGTTCTTGTACTTCAGAATTTTCCGGGTTTTTACTGTTTAAAGAATTATCTCGTCGTCTTAAAGACAGTAACGCTTTACTATCAGAAGCATTTGCTTATTTAGCGCGAGATGAAGCCCGTCATGCGGGATTTCTGAATAAGTCAATGGCAGATTTTAACCTTTCTCTTGACTTGAGTTATCTCACTAAAAATCGTACCTATACATTTTTCCCAATAGAGTGGGTTATTTACACAGTTTACCTATCAGAAAAAATAGGTTATTGGCGTTATATTTTAGTATTTCGTCACATGGAAAAAAATCCCGAATACCAGTTTTATCCCCTATTTCGGAAGTTTGAAAGCTGGTGTCAAGATGAGAATAGACATGGTGATTTTTTCAAAGCTTTGTTACGTTCTCAACCCCAATTATGGAATAATTGGAGATCTCGCTTATGGGTGCGGTTTTTCTTGATAACTGTGTTTGCTACCCACACTATGACAGTATTTGAAAGAGGGAATTTCTATGAAATATTAGGGATTCATCCTCGTCAATACAATACTCAAGTAGTTGAAGAAACTAACAAAACCGCAGCTAAAGCATTTCCAATTATTTTAAATACCAATCACCCTTACTTTTTCTGGTATTTGGAACAATGTGCTGTCTATAATCAGAAAATAATTGATCTCAATCAAATCAATGATTGGGCAATTGCAAAATTCATCCAAAAAATTCCCTTAACTCTAATGATTTTTTGGTATATGTTCAAGCTATTTCTGATTAAACCCATAGACACAGAAGCAACTCGTAAACAAGTTTGTTAATTAATCAATCAGATCCCCGACTTCTCTCAGAAGTCGGGGATCTAATCCTTATTTTTGACTCTTTAATGGAAATGGCGTATATTTTCCTCCCAATGCTTCAACAATAGCGCGGGTATTTGCTGCCATCATTTTTATATAAGTATCACCATTACTACCCTTTGCCCCAATAGAATCAGAAAAAAGTGGAGTTGGTGCTAATTTTACTCCGGCTTCTTCGGCTACTGTTTTAATTAAAGCTGGGTTAATTGTCGTTTCGGCAAAAATAGCAGGAACACCTATTTTTTTAACTGATTCAACTAACTTTTTTACAGTTTGGGCGCTTGGTTGTTCCTCCGTACTAATGCCAATTAAAGTTCCAGCGATCGCTATTTTATAAGCATTTCCGTAATATTGAAAAGCATCATGGGTAGTGATGAGTTTCCTTTGATCTGCGGGAATAGTTTGAATTTCTTGAATGATCCAAAGATGTAATTGTTGTAATTCATCAGTTAGCTTTTCGGCATTTTGGGTAAATTTTTCTTGATCTTCTGGTGACAATTCAATTAAACTATCTCGAATCGCTTTTACCATAGATATAACATTTTCTGCACTGCCCCAAACATGAGGATCTGGGACAATTTGCCCTTTACCTTTATCTAATTTTAAAGATTTAACAACTTCTCCCACAGCTATTTTTTTCGCTTTCCCTCCAGTCGCATTCATTAACTTAATAAGTCCCGGTTCTAAATTGTAACCGTTATACAAAATCAAGTTAGCTTTTTCCAAAACCCGACTATCTGCGGGTACAGGTTCGTAAACATGAGGGTCCGCACCTGGTTTGAGAATTCCCGTAATTTGTACTTCTTCTCCGCCAATTTCTTCAGCTAAATCAGCAATAATGGTACTCGTTGCTATAACCTGTGGCTGAGTATTTCCCTGGGGTTGGGAGTTGGGAGTACAACCCATTAAAGCCAAAGATAAGAAAATTCCTAGACAAAGGGGATTAAGTAAAGAGAACCTAACCCCCAACCCCTTCCCTCGCAGGGAAGGGGAGTAAGAATAAAAGCCTCTCTCCTCACAGGGGAGAGGTTTGGAGAGGGGTTTCAGTAATAAGCCATACATTATATTCAGCATTAGTTTCATTTATCTCAGTGATTACTTCTAATTATAGATATTTTCATATTTCTCTCATTTTTATAGTAAACTCAAAAAATAAGTATTTTAACTAGGGTTATGCAAAACGTTTCTTTTTACCAAAAATTTAGTTTATCTCCCAAAAATCAAGTAGATATACTGACACAAGTTATTAAATCCATTGACATGAATTCCTCAACAGCAATTAACATCACTAATGTAGGCGTACATTACCGCACACAAGAAGCATTGAGAGACGTTAATTGCACAATTAAGCCAGGAAGAATCACAGGCATTTTTGGACCAAATGGGGCTGGTAAAAGTACATTAATGAAAGCCCTTTTGGGATTAGTTCCCATGAGTAGCGGTCAAGTTTTATACGCAAATAAGCCTGTAATGCAGCAACTAGAAAAAGTTGCTTATGTACCACAACGTAGCCAAATTGACTGGAATTACCCCGCGACCGTGTGGGATGTCGTCATGATGGGGCGTGTCAAAAAAACAGGATGGTTACGGAGTTTTTCCACAGTTAGCCGCCAAATCGCCAAACAAGCATTAGAACGAGTCGGAATAGGAGAATTAAAAAATCGTCCCATTGGTGAACTTTCAGGAGGACAACAACAACGGGTATTTTTAGCCAGGGCGTTAACTCAAGAAGCAGAAATTTTCTGTTTTGATGAACCATTTGTAGGGATAGATCAAAAAACCCAAACTATCATTTTTGAAGTTTTTCAAGAACTAGCAAAAAACAATAAAATCGTCCTAGTAGTTAATCATGATTTAGGTGAATCAATCACCCATTTTGATGATTTAATCTTACTAAATTGCGAATTGATCGCCACAGGTTCACGCCAACAAGTCTTAACAGAAGAAAACTTATATCGAGCTTATAGTGGCAAAGTTATGTACTTTTCCGACGCAGCATAATAACGGCTAATACCAAATTAAAATGAAGGTGCATAGAATAAAAAATCAAGAATAATTGAACGCAGATAAACGCGGATGAATTAATTGATTTTATAATTCAATACAGTTCAGTTAAGAATTTGTTCTTCTCTTATCTCTGTGTCCTCTGTGCCTCTGTGGTTCGTTTTAAAAAAGATTTTTAGGCTTAACTGAATCGTCGTGTTTTATAATTCTGTGCAGCATCACATAAAATTGGTATTTTCTTCCTCTCTTCCTTCGCTTACTATCTCTAACGAGACGCTTCGCTATCGCTCCTTCGTGGTTCATTTTCATCTATGCTTCAAGCACTAATAGAACCGTTGCAATATGGCTTCATGCAGCGTTCCTTAATCATCGCCATATTAGTAGGCTTATTGTGTGCCATTGTCGGTAGTTATTTAATGGTACAACGCCTCGCATTACTGGGAGATGCTATTAGCCATTCAGTCTTACCAGGGCTGGCGATCGCCTTTATGATCGGTGCTAATATCTTCGTAGGGGCGTTTATTGCTGGTGTTTTGAGTACGATGGCTATAGCTGTTATTAAAACCCGATCTCCCATCAAAGAAGATGCCGCTATGGGCATAGTTTTTTCCGCCTTTTTTGCCCTTGGTGTCACCTTAATTACAGTCATTCAAAAAGATAATAAAATTGATTTGAATCACTTTCTTTTTGGTAACATTTTAGGCGTAACCGGGGACGAAGTACGAGATACAGCTATTATTGCAGCTATTGTTTTAATAGTAGTTTTTCTATTATATAAAGAACTGTTATTTTACACCTTTGATCCTTTGGGCGCACAAGCTGCGGGTTTACCAGTTAATCGTTTAAACTTTGGTTTAATGTTGTTAATTGCTTTAACAATTGTTGCCAGTATGAAAGCTGTGGGCGTAATTTTAGTATTATCACTTTTAATTACTCCTGGTGCAACTGCTTATTTATTGGTGAAACGTTTACATGAAGTGATGATTTTAGGGGCGGTAATTGGGGTAATTTCTAGTATTAGTGGAATGTATCTCAGTTACTTTTATAATTTACCTTCTGGTCCGGCGATTGTGTTAGTTGTTTCGGGTTTGTTTACGTTGGCTTTGTTGTTTAGTCCTCGACATGGGATTTTGATCCCTAGTGGGAATAGGAGATAAAATTATTAAATCGGTAATTTGATTACTAAACTAGAAAAGTGTTCACAATTACCGCTATTATAATTCTTGAGGTGTTAGATCAAGAGTGCAGCAACCCAGGGGAAAGAAAATGAGAGAGATTCAAGGACAACTCCCGATTTTAGCTGGAAACAAAGGAAGATACCAACTTCTAAGACCTTTAGGAGGAGGGAGTTTTGGGGATACTTTTCTCGCTATTGACCTAAATACACTTAATCAACGTCGTTGTGTTGTTAAGCGATTACGAATTGAGAGTCATCATTCTCCTGAAATTGTTGCAGGGATCAAAAAAGCCTTTGAAAGAGAGGCTCAGGTTCTAGAAGATTTAGGGGATAAAAGTGGTAATATTCCCTCCTTATATGATTATTTTTCCTTAACTGTAACTGACCCGCAATTAAATACTCCACAAGAGTTTAATTATTTAGTTCAACAATATATCGAAGGTGAAGATCTAAGTAAAGAACTGGAACAACAAGGACGTTTTTCAGAAGCAAAAGTTTTGACTCTATTAAATAATATTTTACCTGGTTTGGACTTTATCCATAATCACAATGTTATTCACCGGGATATTAAACCTAGTAATATTGTGCGCTCCAATGCAGAAGATGACAAATTCTATTTAATTGACTTTGGAGCAGTTAAACAAGTAATTAAAGGTGATATTTCCACCACAGAAAAATCTATAGTATTTGGAACTATTTCCTATGCTCCCCCAGAACAAATCAAAAAGGAAAAAGTTGATTATTCCAGTGATTTATATGCTTTAGCTGCTTCTTGTGTGCAATTATTAACAGGTGAATTTCCAGACGATTCCCGTGACGTTAATAATCTTTGGAATTGGCAAAAATATCCCTATATTAGTGAACATTTGGGTAAGATACTAAGGCGTATGCTCCAAGAAGATCCTTATTATAGATTCCAGTCAGCAAGGGAAGTAATGGAAGCTCTGAATAAACCTGATGATAAACCACCGGGATTGAGTCCGCGTACAAATAATGGTGATAAGACAATAATTATCCCTCCTCCCCAACCTCAATTTATTAAAGTTTTATTGATAACAGCAATTATTTTGACCGCTGCTGGGGTTTTCATAACTTTGTATAGCGATCAAATTCAAAACTCCCAAGGAAGTATTAAAACTATTCCTGGTAAACTATTTACAGATAAACAATTTGGAATTGAGATCAAATATCCTCAAGACTGGAAGGCTGAAAAACAAGAATATAGTCCGTTAACCGGGGGAACTATTGCCAAAATATTCCCTAATACTTCTAGTCTGAATCTCGAAGTAGGGCTATTTATCCGTATCGAAGATATACAAAAATCTCAGACTTTATCAGAGTATAATCAGGTTGCTATCGAACAAATTAAAAAATCCGTTAGAAACGTCCAAATTCTCGAACAACAATCGAAAAAACTAGATGATCGAGAGGGATATCAAATAGTGTATACAGGTCAAGATCAAATTCATAACTTCAGGTTTAAGTCCATGGAAGTTTGGACTATTAGTGATTCAAAAGTTTATATTCTGACTTACCGAGCAGAAGAAAAACTCTATGATCCCTTTCTCAAGGATGTAGAACAAACCATGATGAGGTCTTTTCATATAGAGCCTATTGGTCTATGAGAGGGTGTTTGAAAAGGGGCTAGAAGTATGGCTAACGCCACGCTACGCTATCAGCAAGCCTATTTATACATTAAAAACTTTTCAAATATCCTCTGAGATCCAGCGGGGTAATATACCTTCTCAATTGACATTTAGACACTAGTTATATTAACATAGGATTGACTCAAATAATCAGCTTTTTGTAACCCTCTTAATAACCTGATTTCTTATGGCTTTAGTTATGAAAAATAACCTATCAGCACCCTTAACTGGCCTGGCTTTAGCCTTGAGTGTCACTTTAGCTAGTAATCAACCCAGCCAAGCTCAAAGCCGCCAATTTACCTGTGGTTTGAGTGATAACTATCCAGTAACCGTGGTTCGTCACCCAACCAGAGGTAGTGTAGCCTTAATTGTGTGGACAAACACAAGTCAGATTAGTGGTACATGGACACCTCAAAAACGTTGTCAAGAGGTATCAGATCGTTTCCAGAAACTGCAAAATAAAGGTGAACTGAAAATCCTGAAAACGGGAACAGTTAACGGTCAATATGTTATCTGTGGTTTAGGAACTAATCAGGGAGCTTGCGATAAGAAAAATGTTTTACTGACCATGACAAAGGATCGTGACCCTAAGCAAGTTCTCGAACAACTATTGAATACCCGTGTTGCCGCAGGTGGGGAGGCTGTTTACCTCAGTGGTGACCAAGAAGGACACATTAAACCAACAATCAACCGTGATGGCACTGCCAGCGTTGACATTGATCAGGTGATCAAGGGTAAAAGTGAGCCGATCTGGTAAATTTGAGATGATGGGGGGAAAATCATGAGTTGGCGGATAGGAATGGTCACTGTTTTTGCACTAGCTGGTTTTGTTTTGCCTTTGGCAACTCCAGTGTCGTCAGTTCCAAAACCCCCTTTTTCAATGGTTAATTTGTGGACTGGACAGGAACAAATTCAACTTGAACAAGAAGCCCGTTTAATTACGGTTAAAATTCTGAGTAGTCCTAGAGAAAAGCGCGATCGCTCATTAGGTTCTGGTGTACTATTTTATCAAGATAAATTAACCTCAACCTATGGAGTAATTACCAATAATCACGTTTTACAAGCCGGTGAAGCTCCCTATTCTATTCAAACTCCCGACGGAAAAATTCACCGTGCTAACTCTGTGGTGCGGAAAAAACAACTGAGGGGAAATGGTTTAGATTTAGCCTTATTAGAATTTGTAGCTGACTCAGAATACAGGATTGCTACCAAATCAAATCAACAAGCTGCCATTGGAGCTTGGGTAATGTCCGCAGGTTTTCCCCTCAAAAATAGCAAAAGCAAATCTGGGGGGTTTGTGATTAAACCCGGTAAAATTCAACTGCTGCTAGATAAAGCCCTAGAGGGAGGATACCGAATTGGCTCTACCAATGATGTAGAAAAAGGGATGAGTGGCGGACCCCTATTGAATCGCGCTGGGGAATTAGTGGGAATTAATGGACTTCATGCTAACCCAATTTGGGGTGATCCTTATGTTTTTGAAGATGGTTCTTACCCAACGGACGCACAGCGAGAACAAATAGGTCAATATAGCTGGGGTATTCCCCTAGAAACAGTTAAGCAATTGTTGATTGCTAAAGGCAAGTCCTAATGCTTGTAATTTTGCATGAGACAAAAAATAGAATATATAAGTTTTCTATCAAAAAAAGCCCAAGCAGATTTTATCTAAAAAAATTGTACAAAAAATAGTTGAGAATTTCAAGCTCTGAAATCAACTTTTTTCGTTAGCTTATTGAGAAAATTCTCAAGATTATTGAGAATATAGGGTAATATAGGGTACTTATTCTTTTTTTGCTGAAGAATGATTTGAATAACTTATCAGTATTGTAAGGTGCGTTAGGATGAAATCCATAACGCTATCGCTAACATACCCTACCTAAATCAATATTAAGCGCACCCCAATCAATTCCCCAGTCGGTTTTAACCGACTTGAGCTTTGAGACAGGGAATTTATTCCCTGGCTGTCTTACATCTTTGCGTGAAGCACCAAAAAAAGGGTATTATAAAAAATATTATATAAAAAATAGTATTATAAAAGACAAAAGACTATGAAATTTTCCCAGGGATTAGGAGTAATTCTAGGAACAACAACCCTAGCTTTAGTACAATACCAACCCGTATCTGCATTAACTCCTGCACAAGTTAATGATATCGCTAAACCAATCACCGTCATGATTGGTGGATTAGATGGAAAAGGTTCAGGAGTGATTATCGCTAAAAATGGTAATACCTACACTGTGCTAACAGCCAATCATGTGGTGAAAAAAGCGGGATATGGTGTTTATGAGATTATCACCCATGACGGGCAAAAATACCCGATGGAAAGCGCTCAAACTGTGGGAAAATTAGATTTAGCTTTAGTCAGATTTACCAGTTCTCAAAATTATCCCCTTGCTAAAATTGCCGATTCTCGCACAGTTAAAGAGGGAGAAACGGTACATAATTCTGGATTTCCTATTCCTTCTATTTCTAATAATCCACAGCGAAAATACTTCTTCATTACAGCCCAAATCACATCTAGAGGAAGGGAAGAAAATCTGGGATATGATTTATTTTTAAGTGGGAGTCCAAGACCAGGGATGAGTGGGGGACCAATATTAAACGATCAGGGGGAAGTAATTGGTATTTATGGTAAAGCTGAATTTGGTATAAGCGAATCAGCGTTAGCAAGAGATGGAGTTCAGGGTATCCCGACGGAAAAATTCCCCAATTTAATTAGTAATATTCAAAATAATACTCAAAATAATACTCAAGCTAATACCCCTCGTAATAATCCTAGTCCTACAAATGAACCTACACCTGCAATATTTCAAAATTTAGAAACATTGTTAAAAGCAGGAAAATGGCGAAATGCAGATTTAGAAACTTGGAACTTGATGCTAAAGTTAACTAAACGAGAACAAGAAGGATGGTTAAGACTTGAAGATGTGAAAAATTTTCCCAGACAGGAATTGCGGAAAATGGATCAATTATGGGTAAAATATAGCAATGGTAAGTTTGGCTTTTCTGTACAAAAGCAAATTTGGCTGGAGTTGGGTGGTAAATTAGATGGAGAATATGACTGGAATACTTTTACAAAGTTAGGCGATCGCGTTGGTTGGAGGAAAAATGGTGATTGGCTCAGTTACAATAGTTACACCTTTAGTACAAATGCACTATCGGGACACCTGCCGGCTGATCGAATGGTGGGGAGTGATTACTCTTTTCTCTTCTCTAGACTATAACCCATAAGCGTTACACAAGATTATAAGTATTTCTTATCAAGAAGTAAACAACCAATTTATTAGGCTTTGGGGATTTCATTACCTGTTAGCCTACCAGATCCCCGACTTCTTAAAGAAGTCGGGGATCTAAAGTAGGACTAATGCTCATTAACGGCGAATTTTCTTAGCTATACCAGGCCAATTTTGATCAGCTTTTTGAATATTTCCAGGAATATCCTTTTCCCAGCGTTTTTGAGTGTCCAAATTAACATTTAAGTACAGCTTACCAGCCACTATTTTCCAGGCATTAGGGTCAATAGGTGCAGTATATCCTCTACTGACAGCCCAAGCACAAAATCCTCCATATTGAGGAGCGTATTTTTCAGGATTTTTAATAAATAAGTCGCGGTTTTCGGCTGTAGAAAATCGCCAATTTACATTCTGCCATTTATAGGTGAAATTATCATTACCTGGAATCGCTTTTCCTTGTTGAAAATAAGCAACAGCATCAAAACCTTTTAAAACAAAAGAGTCTTGGACATTAAACACATTACCAGCCAGCTTTAAAGGGGTATTAACCGGGGTATTTTGCCCTTGAATAGCATTTGAATCAAAGTTACCATTGGCAGCGGTTTGAAGGCTGGGAATAAGGGTTGTAGTAGTTGCATGAGAACGACAACCTAAACTTAATCCCACCATGAATATTGAGGAAGTGACGAAAGCGAGAAAGTTCTGGTGATTCATAAAAATGTTTATTTGTTTTAGGACAATATCAGGTTCTTACCCCACCCTAACCCTCCCCTTGCAAAGGGGAGGGAACTAATTTTTCCGGTTTCCCCCCTTTACAAGGGGGGACTAAGGGGGGTAAATTCCGGTTTCTTCACAAGGGGGGACTAAGAGGGTGTTTGAAAAGTTTTGAATGTATAGACTGACCCCTCTCCAAACCTCTCCCCTGCAAGGGGAGAGGCTTTAAAACCCCCATTCCCTTGCAGGGAAGGGGGGTAGGGGGGTTAGGTTTTTGGAGATTACTGGTTTAATATAATACTTTTCAAACAACCTCTAAGGGGGGTAAATTCCAGTTTCCTCAAGAGGGAATTTTTTGAACAGATGTTAAATGGAATTATGGAAAAGTGGCAAGAATAAATCCCTAAGAAATTCTCGGCCATTTACCAATCCATTCTCCACCGCGAAAACGCCACCGGGGAAATAATAACCGCATGACTACCCAAGCAGATAAATAAACTGCTAACCAAACTAAACCATAATGTTGAATAAATCTGATGAAATCAAATTCACTTTTAGGAATATGCGGTAAACCGATATTGGCAATTATTAAAGCCAGAAATACCCCTTCTATAACCCCTGCATAAAGTTGAAATACTCCAGGCCAGTCATGGTCCCAGAGATATTTTTGCAGAAAGTCGTATAGGATATCCCAGGCAATGCCAAATAAACCTACATAAAACACAACCCAAAAGTAAACTAAGTTGGAGGCAATGCCTAAATATCCCCCATAAAAAAGCAGAGAAACTAACATTCCCACCGTTGCTAACAAAAAAATTCGTGTTTGCCAGCGTCCGAATAAAGTTGGAGTCATGATGATTTTATTATCCTATAATATTTGTAAATTAAGGCTTTTGATTCAGCGCCCATTTTAGCCATTGCCAAAGAGAATAAATTCCCTGAATATAGCGGACTCCTGGAGCCTTTGCAGCCGCCAATGCTTCCATAGAACGATGGGCAGCATATTGTAGTCCTAAAAATGTGTCTACGGGGGCGTAGGGACCGCCTAATGTGATAATTCCTGCCCCATATATGCGAGAACGATTATTTCGCAGTTTTTTGATTTCAAAGTTGTTTTCTACATGAAAACGTCCTTGTGGGTTTAGTTCTAAATCGTAATGCAGTATTAGGTCTTTTAAAAATGGACTTTCTAAAGGATTGGAAATCAATCCTGTACAGTCAATAACAAAATCAGCAGTTAGGGTTTTTTGACCTTTGTTAGTGACTACATGAGTAATAACTTGACCTTGGGAATTACGTTCTAGTTTGGTGACTACACCATAACGAATTTCATACCATTTCTGGGCTATTCCTTGACGAACAATGTCGCGCCATTTTTTGCGACTGGCTGTGGTTGTTCCCCCCCAACCCTGTAATAATTCCCGTCGTCTTAACGGGTCAGCGGCTTCTAACATTGTCCGCATATCACCGCCCCAAGTTCCTTTTGGCCAGTTGAAAGGTTGAAATTCCCAATCATTTTCTACGTAGCGTTTAGCTTGCTCAAATTGATTACCTTTGCGCGGTTCTCGGTTTAAATGAATTACCTGAATATTACCTTGCATTTTTCGGGCTTCATACAGCCTTTCTAATATTTGTGAGGCGACAATTCCTGACCCCCGAACAACAATAGTACCACCCTTTTTTTCTAATTGGTGGTAAATATGATCATGGGGTTCATAACCTTGAACTACAGTTCTCTTATTTCCTGTTTCTTCGGGATATTCTTGACGATATTGTTCTAGGTCTTCTAGTAATTTAATTGCTGGATAACCTGTGCAGAGATGGACATATTTAGCTAATAAAAATTGGTGATTTCCGTCTTCTTGATTGGAAGTGGAATAGGCAATACAATAACGCCCATCTTCTGTTTGTCGTAGACTGCGAATACTGCCATATTCTAACATTTTACCCCAACTAATGCGATCGCTCTCCCGGTCCATGGACTCAAATACATCTTTGCCACGAGGGGTGTAGGTATCTGCATAAACAGGTTCAGCAAAAACTTGCCACAAAAATCCTAAAGCTGCACCAACTTGTCCAGAAAAGAAGGCTCTCCAAGCATCTCTTAAAGCATATCCTGGCCACCCCCAAATATTATCAGGACAGGAATCTGAACCCGAACGAATTCGTTTATGTCGGGGAATTTGACAATTTTTTAGTAAGCTTTCATAGCGTTTATAAGGTTTGTCTTGAACACTCAAAACTTTAATATTTTCCGGTTTAACTCCCGCAATTCTCAACATATCCACCCAAACAAAACTGCCCATACCTCCCCCGCAGGCCACATATTCTGTTTCTCTGACTAAAATACCACTGCGACGAATAGCTTCCGGGGAAACCTTTTCTGCATTCCAAAAGTTGAGATTATAGGGAAAACCCGCAGGTTGACTAGGTACAGCGTCGGGAGTTTGCTGTTCTAAGGCATCCGTATAAGGGTTAAAAATGATTGATGATCCAGAATCTGGTGACTTCCGCACCCTAGATACGGGAATAATCTCAGATTGGGGGTTAAAAATTGTGGAATTATTTTCCAATACAACGGTAGCATTCTCATCCTCAGATCGAATGAGAATAACGGTAATGGTATGATTACCTATTCCCAGTCTATCCCCACTGTTTAAAGTCCGACGTTGATTAAGTAGCTTTTCACTGTTAACTTGAGTCCCATTGGCGCTCTTGTCTTCTACATAAAGCTCATTGTTGTCTAAGGTAATTTGAGCATGAAACCGAGAAATTTGCTTATGAGAGTCTAATAAAACTACAGGAGTCACCGTTTCACCATTGAGGACGGCAGGAAGTTGAGTTATATCTCGTCCGATAGCTACCGGCAGGGTAAAAACCTGTTCTTCCTGCTCCTCTGTCAGTTTATTTTCAGAAATCAGCTTGATTTGCATGGTTTTGATGCTCCTATTTACACCTTAATATCTGATGGTCTGACTCGGTTTGAGTCAATTGATACTATTAATACATCAATATTTTCCCCTATTTCCATAAAAATACCGAAAAAACCTTAAAAAAACTTTATTTTTTATTCCCTATTTCAGAGGTTAATCGCTACATATCCTACTATCAAGGTGCGGTAAGCTAACAAAAGCAGTTTTTACCCTCAAAACAATGACAGCAAATAGTCCCATGATTTTGGCTTTAGACTTTGATGGAGTGGTTTGCGATGGACTAATTGAATATTTTGAGGTAGCATGGCGTACCTACTGTCAAATTTGGTCGCCGGTTAACGACACACCACCGGATGATTTAGCTTTAAGATTTTATCGTTTACGTCCTGTAATTGAAACAGGTTGGGAAATGCCCGTTTTAATCAAAGCCTTAATTGAGGGTTTTTCTGATGATCAAATTCTCCAATCATGGACAAACATCACTCCCCAAATCTTAGCAGCAGATAACCTAGAAGCAAAAGCAGTTTCGACAAAATTGGATCATTTACGAGATGAATGGATTCAGACAGATTTAAATGGTTGGTTAAGTCTCCATAGATTCTATCCAGGTGTGATAGAAAGACTCAAAATAACTCTTAAAAGTGAAATACAGTTATATATTGTCACTACCAAAGAAGGGCGATTTGTCAAGGAATTATTACAACAAGAAGGAGTTAATTTACCACCAGAAAATATTTTTGGGAAGGAAGTAAAACGCCCAAAATATGAAACTTTGCGTGAATTAATCAAGAAAGCAAATATCCAAAATGTAAGTTTATGGTTTGTTGAAGATAGACTGAAAACTTTACAGTTAGTTAAACAACAATCAGACTTAGATCATGTCAAACTTTTCTTAGCAGATTGGGGTTATAACACTCAACCGGAAAGGGAAGCTGGCAAAAATGATCCACGTATTCAGCTAATATCACTTTCCCATTTTGCTCACGATTTTTCCACCTGGTTGTAAATCGAGTAAACCTAGATCCCCGACTTCTTTAAGAAGTCGGGGATCTTAATCTTTTGAATTAAATCAATTACCTCTTGATAATTAGAAATTCTTTTTTGTTCTTTAAATAAGTTAGCTGCTGTTGTCAAATCAGTAATTGCTCCCTGTTTATCACCCAAAGCATTGCGAGTAATACCTCGATTTTGGTAAGCTTCAGGAAAATTAGGATTAAGAAGTAATGCTTGATTGAAATCTGCAATAGCACCTTTTAAATCTCCCAAATCATGACGAGTAAATCCTCGATGATTGTAGATACCAGGATAGTTAGCATTAAGACTGATTGCTTTGTTATAATCTGCAATCGCCCCTTTTAAATCTCCCAACTTATAGCGAGATATTCCTCGTTTATAGTAAACTTCAGGAAAATTAGGATGTAACCGTAAAGCCTTATTATATTCTTCAATAGCCCCTTTTATGTCTCCAAATGTATGACGGTTAATTCCCTGATGAAAATATACTATAGCCTCTTTCAGATCAGATTGTGCTAACAGTGCTGATTTTATTCTAAAATCGGAAATATTTGCCAAATTCTTAGCGCTCACCTTTGGACTATATAATATAGTTCCTAATATGAGAGTTGTAATTGTTAATTTCCATTTTTTCATGACGCTATTTTTCCAATTATTAGCATACAGTTATTAATTATATGGCATTTACTTACATCAACACAAATAGACTCAACTAATATGCTTGATTTAACAAAAATATCGAGACAAATGCAAGGTTTCAGTCAACATTTAAATTCAGAAGTGGCTGCAAGTCATCAGCGGTTGGAATTAGCACAAGAATATTTAAAAAAGGCGTTTGAGTGTCAAGAAGAGTTAGTTAAACGTCAAGAAGAATGGCGAAATCGGATTATTTTTGCGAATGCTACACCCATTGAACCTCTCGAAACCTGCATTACTATTCCTGTTCCCCCCAAAGTTCATACTGTTATTTCTACAGATGGTTCGCAAATTGCCCCCAATCATCACGAAATTGCGTATTGTTACTTACTGAATATCGGCAGAGTTGTTTTACACTATGGTCAAGATATTCACCCGATTCTCGATAGTTTACCGGAGGTATTTTATCGCCCTGAAGATTTATATATCTCGCGTCAGTGGGGCATTAGAACAGATGAATGGATGGGTTATCGGCGCACAGCCTCTGAGGCTACAGTATTAGCGGAACTGGCTTGTAGTACCAGGACAGAAGCCCCAGTCTTAGCAATGATAGATGGTTCGTTAATATACTGGTTTTTAGATCAGTTACCGATGGATGCCAGGGATATGATTTTACCTCCGGTTTTAGAAGCTTGGCAAAAACTCCAACAAGCCCAAATCCCCCTCATGGGTTATCTTAGTGCCTCTCGTAGCACCGAAGCCACCAACTTTTTACGCTTTTTAGCTTGTCCTCATCCTGTCCCCGATTGTATTACCCATTGTCCCAATCAACTAGAATACGTACCTTGTAAAAAATTTGATACATTGCGAGACACAACCTTATGGACAAGCCAACTTCAACCTGGACAACGCGGACCATTATGGCGAAGTAATGCCCGAATTTTAGAATTGTATGACGAGCAAATTATTTATTTTTGTTACGTCCATGTCGGGACAGAAATTGCCCGGATTGAAGTTCCCGCTTGGGTGGCAGAAAATTCCATCATGTTTGATCAAGCACTGGGATTAATGTTGGCACAGGTACATAAGGGGTATGGTTATCCTGTGGCTATTGCGGAAGCCCATAATCAGGCTGTAGTCAGAGGTGGTGATAGAACTCGGTTCTTTGCCCTTTTAGAACGACAAATGATTAAAGCTGGGATAAAAAATGTCGGCATTTCCTCCAAAGAAGCAAGAAAACGGGGTAGCATCGCTTGATTTTGTAATAACTTGATTGAAGGTTTAACATCGTTTTAACTGCGCCAATAAAATCACAATTTCATCTATTGCTGTTCTCATGACTTTCCCCGGTTGTTCAGATTGATTTACCATAATACTAAAAACCAAGGGTTCATAATTGGGTGCGTTCATATATCCAGATAGAGTGGAAATTCCTGTCATTGAACCTGTTTTTGCTTGCACCATTCCCGCAGCCGCAGTATTAAGAAACCGATTTTTTAGACTACCTTTGACACCAGAAATAGGTAAAGAAGCCCGAAAAACTGCTGCTTGAGGTGATTTATCAATTCCTTGTAAAAGTTGTACCAACGCTGCTGGAGTCGTTAAATTTTTCCGAGATAAACCAGAACCATCTACAATGACATAACCTGCTGGTGCAACTCCTAATTGAGTTAAAGTTTCTCTGACAACTTGTAATCCGACATCAGCCGTATTTTGATTTTTTTCTTCTGGTTTCTTAATAGCTAAACTTCTGAGTAAAGCCTCAGCATATAAATTATTACTATTCACATTTGTCTCTAGTAATAATTCCGATAAAGGTGGAGATTCTACTGCGGCTATTTCTTTGTCATTTTTACTCAGATTACTACTCAGAGTTTCTTTAACTGTAATTCCCTCTTTAGCTAAATTTTGGCGAAATTGTCTGATAAAATTAGCAACTGGATCAAATACGGCTAAACCTGTAATCTCTGGCTGGGAATTTATAGCCAATTGTCCTTTGATTCGCAGAATTTGTCCTTTTAAGTCACGATTTACTTCTACAAAACTGGGTTTATCGGCTTCAGTAGTGACGGAATTATTTTCGATTTTCCACCGATATGCTTCTGTTGGTTCTGTCCATTTTAATTTTAATGGTTCTCCAATAGTTTGTGGTAAAAAAGTTAATACAGTAGCATTTTCATTGAGAATAAAACTATTAATTGGTGCGCCATAATCAGCTTGAATATCTTCCCATTCCCAACTGGAATTAACTACTTCACCTTGAAAATAACTATCATCAGCAATTAACTGATTAATTTGCCGAATTCCCTGTTGATATAGTTGTTTTGATAATATTGTTAATTGAGCATTTTTGAAACTAGGATCTCCCCTTCCCACTACACGCAAAACACCATTACCTTCATCATAAATAGAGGTACGAATCCGAAAATATGCCCCCAATTTTTGTAATGCTGCTGCGGTAGTAAATAGCTTCATATTAGAAGCAGAAATAAAATATTTTTGAGAATCTTGACTATAAAGAATTTTTTCTGATGATAATGTTTTAATTAAAATCCCCCAACGGACTCGACTAAATTGAGGATGATTGATAATAGTATTAATAGCAGATGATAATTGAGCAGGACAAATTGATTTTATATTCGTAACTTCTGGAACTGGTGTTTGTGCCTTAGCTATTTTTTGAATACTACCAATATTAATAGAAATAAATAGTAATATCAAACTGACATAATTTTTTTTTAACATATTACCAATTATTATTTGGTTTAGCGAGATTTTTAAACTTTGTAAATTGTGGATCAAATAATAGTTTAATTGTTCCTGTTGGTCCGTTCCGATGTTTAGCTATGATTACTTCTGTAACTCCCCTCTCTGGAGTATCTGGTGAATAATATTCATCGCGGTATAACATCATTACTATATCCGCATCTTGTTCAATTGAGTTATGAACAATAATATTATTAGCAATAAAATTATGTAATTTATCAACTGTTAAATCAAATACTTCTTCTTCTCCATCAGGTATAATTGAAACAATTTCATCCCAGTATACATCACTGTTGGCAAGGGCAATTAATTGTTGATTCAAATCTAATTCATCTAATCTTTTCCAACCATTAATAGTTAAAAATTTATGATTACCAGTAGCACGAATTTTTCGACCTAATCGAGTTGTTAATGTAAATACAGGTTTGATACCTGTAGAAAAGGCGTTACTAACAATAGCTTTTTCTAATTGCATTGTTTTTTCATTTAATGCCCAAACTGCAAAACCAAATTTACCTACTAATTCTTTAATTGGTATTTGTATTCCACTATCAGCTAATGTTACTAAAGTATCTCCTGCTAAACAACCCGATTCTCTCAAATCAGATAACATTGGGCGTTTATTAGTTCTTGCTTCTACTCCACGACTTAACTGTGATAAAGCAATTATGGGTACAGATAATTCTCTTGCTAAACCTTTTAAAGAACGGGTAATTCTTGATAATTCTTGCACACGATTATCACCTGCACCTTCCATTAATTGCAAGTAATCAATGACTATTAATCCTAAATTTCCATTTTGTTCGGCTTGCAGTCGTCGCGCTTGACTTCGCATTTGTGTGACTGTAATATTTGACGTATCATCAATAAAAATTGGCGTGTCTGAGAGTTTATCAATGGCACGGCTTAAAGGTTCCCATTGGGTTTGACTAATCCGGCCACTTCTTAAATAACTGCTTTCAATTCCGGCTTCACTAGCTAATAGTCTTTGTACTAGCTGTTCTTTGGACATTTCTAAACTAAAAACAGCCACCGGTAGTTTATAACCAGCAGCAATATTATGAGCGAGGTTAAGACAAAAGGCGGTATTGTGAACACAAATATCATTAGCAATAAAGTTGTGTGTTTCGGGAATTGTTAAATCATAAACTTGTTTGTTACCAACTGATTCAATAGAAATAATTTCATCCCAATATACATCACTATTTGCTAATTGCTGAAGTGGTAAATTGTCTAAAGCCGTGGCTAAAATCCATAATCTTTCCCTTTTTAATGCCCGTTTACCGACATGAATATTTGTATAGCTTTTAATCCCAGCCCCTTGAGCTAAACTACTCCAAGTTTCGCTACCTTTAGCTACTGCTATCTGTTCCCAAATTTCTACAGGTATCAAGTCACGATTGGTTTGATATCTTTTTTGAGATATTGCTTCTGTAACTTTTGCTAATGCTGCTTCTTTGCCAAAAATGCCAATTTCTGCAATGAAGTTTTTGATAGATATGGCATCAGTAATATCTAATTGCCATGCTGGTCTGCGGGTATTATTATATTTTACAGACCTTTTTTTCAAAGCAGCAATAATACCAAATCTTAATAACAGATGTTGAATTTGTCTTGCTAGTTTTTCGCTGACTGTACCATAACCTAATTGTGATTGACCACTATTGAGTAGGGTAGCCCAGCCGTCAGTGGCAAAGAGACGATTTAGGAATAAGGATAATTGTGATTTTTCTAATTTAAATACAATATTTGGGACAGTTTTAGTATGAGCATCTTTGCCCCATAAACCTAATTTTTCTAACCAAACTGTCAAAGCATTTTTACTCGATTTACTGATACTAGCGAATCCATGAGGTGCAAATTCTTCTGACTTAATTTCCAGAGTTTTACATAATAACTCAAAAGTGTCATAATTTGGTACACATTCTCCTTTTTGCCACATACAAAGTAAAGATGGCATTACTCCTAGTTCATTGCTCAATTTTTTAGCAGTTAATGAACGAGAACTAATAGCAATTTTGAGCCTTTCCGCGAAAAGCTGTCTTTGAGTGGCAATCAATTCTAAATCTCCACGAACACATAATGAAGGTGTCCGTTGTCCTTGGGAATCTTCCCATCGTACTGATAAACCACCAAATTCAGTTACTGCTTCAGAAAAATCTGTTTGCAATAATGGGTTGCTGTTTGTAAATCTAGGAGTGCTATTAGTTAAACCACCATCACCAATTAAATAACCTAATAATTTGACTTCACACTCGCGGATAGTTTCTGTCCCAAACACATCTATTTTACGAGGGATGGCAATCTTATTTCCAACTTGCAAATTTTCTAATCTTTGCCAGCCTTTAATAGTTAAAAATGGGTGAGTGATTGTGGTTTCAATTACCCGACCTAATCGAGTTGTGACGCGGAAAACTGGTTTAATTCCATCATCTACAAATGCAGATGGTTGGGTAAAGGTAAATTTCCAATCATCATTTAAGGTTAATAATGAACCTTGACGTTGCTGATATAGTTCTTCAATTGTCGCAATTTGTCCATCTGCTAAGACGATTTCTGAATCATGGCTGAGGCATTTTCCCATTGACGGCCTCCCAGCAACGATAATTAAATCAGAACGCTGAAAACCGCTAGTCATGGCATCTAAATCATAAAAACCACAAGGTATCCCCGGTAAAGCAATGCCTTGATGACGAGTTTCAATATCTTGAAAAGTATTAATTAAAGTGTCACCAATATGAACTAATCCTGATTGGGTTTTTTGTTGGGTGACGTTAAAAACTTTTTGTTCGGCATTATCCAGAACAATTGGTAATTCTGTTTCTGTTTCAAAACCAAGATGAACAATTTCATTCCCAGCTTTAATTAATTGCCGACGCAGGTATTTTTCCATGACTAACCCTGCTAAGGCATCAATATTGACGGCAGAAACTGTCCGGTCTACTAATGTTGCTAATTTATTTCTGCCACCAATTTGTGTTAATTGATCATTGTCTGTCAACCAACTAGTTATAGAAAGTAAGTCTGTGGGTTTTTGCTGGGTATGCAGACGCAGGGCGGCTTGATAGATGGTTGTATGGGCGCTAATATAAAATGCTTCCGGAACTAGGCGATCGCTCACTCGACCAATTGCCTCTGGATCTAGGAGAATACCTCCTAGAATCGCTTCTTCTGCTTCGATGTTTTGAGGTGGGACGCGATTACTACCATCACCTTGAAAACTTAGTTCTTCAGCCATAGAATTTTAAATTTTAGCGATTTTGGATTTTTACCTAATCATCCAAAACCGATAGGAAAATATTGATAACCACAGATATATCATCTGTGGTGATTAATTAAGTCACCGTTAGTTAGAGACGACTTCAATGTTAATTACTGCTGTTACTTCAGAATGGAGTTTAATTTCAGCTTTGTAAGTACCCAATTGGCTAATATCGGGAATAGTAATCCCGCGACGATCTATTTCTAGACTAGCTACTGCTTGAATTGCATCTGCAACATCTTGAGTAGTAACAGTTCCGAAAATAGCTTCATTTTCACCAACTTGCTTGGCAATTTTTAAACCAGCAATATTTTCTAAAGCTGTTTTTTGCTCAGTTGCTTGTTGTTTGAGTTCTAATTGTCTTTGATATTCTTTCTCGCGTCGGCGTTCCACTTGTTTGAGCAGACCGGGTGTAGCGCGAGCGGCTAAACTCTGGGGGATGAGGTAGTTACGAGCATAACCGGGAGCTACTTCTACCAAATCACCGAGTTTTCCCAGCTTGGTAACATCTTTTGTTAAAACTAATTGCACACGTTTCGCCATTGTTTTTCGCTTTTCTTGGTAAAATCTTAGTTATTTGGGTGTCATCAGAGTGGCTCACAAAATTGTAGCTTGATCCTCAGCGACTTTGAACATACCCACAGCCTCAAGATTCTAGCGAAGTTTGGGGAGCGATCGCAATACCAAATGTCAGAAATATGAAAAAAGGAGTTGAGAAGGGACAGACAAAGAAGATAACCAGAAAATTCTTAACCACTGACAACTGACAACTGACTAAAAATTATCCTTCATCCCTCGAATTCGAGCAAAGGTTTGGACTCCTTCTTTACTTTTCGCTGTTGCTTGTAGAGATGGTTCTTCCCAACGTAAAAAAGGATTTGTGAGTTTTTCCACTCCTAGTATTGATGGAACTGTCGCTTCATTCCCATCCCGTTGAGCTTTAACATCTTGGTAGCGTTTTTGTAAATCTGCATTTTCAGCATCCACAGTCACCGCAAAACGCAAATTGCTTAAAGTGTATTCATGGGCGCACCAGACGCGAGTATGATCAGGTAAAGCCCGGAGTTTAGTTAAAGAATCTACCATTTGCCCCGGTGTACCTTCAAATAAACGACCACAACCTCCCGCAAACAATGTATCACCACAAAACAATTCTCCAGGCTCTCCTGGACTTGCTGGGGGGAAATAGTAGGCAATGTGAGCGCGAGTATGTCCAGGTACAAAGAATATATTAGCAGTGCGATCGCTAAATTGGATGCGATCGCCTTCCTGCAAAAACACCTGTTGTCCCGGAATTCTCCCCCGATCTTCCGCACCTCCATAAACTTTCACATCGGGAAATTCCTTCATCAACCCCGTATTTCCAGCCACATGATCGCCATGATGATGAGTATTAAAAATTGCTACTAAATCAGCCTTGAGTTTCGTCAATTCCTCTAAAACTGGTTGTGCTTCCGCAGGATCAACAACAGCCGCAATATTCCGCACTGGATCATGCAGTAAAAATATATAATTATCTGAAAGTACCGGTAAACGGATTATCTGCATTAGCTTTTTCTCCTCAAAAACTATCATCAGTAATAGTAAGTTGCTAGTTATCTAGTTGGTAATTGGTGATTGGTAATTGGTGATTGGTAATTGGTGATTGGTAATAAGATACCTATTTTCTTCATCCTGTAAATCCTTTAATCCTGGAAATCCTGATTCAGACAATGAATTTAATTTCTTTATCCTGTTAATCCTTGAATCATGGACATCCTGATTCAGACAATGTATTTTTCCATCCTGTTAATCTTTGAATCATGGACATCCTGATTCAGACAAGATAATCTTACTAAGACCAAGAATCTAAATCCAAAGACTGCATTCCTTCGCTTTTAACATAATCTAGCAAACCTCCCAACTGCCGCCAAATAAAGAAACAAGTTAGCAGACTCATAGGTAAACCGATACTTAAAGCCATTCCTAAAGGAAACCCAAATATCTCAAAACCAGAACAAAGAAATAAGCAAGAACCACCAGTAATACCAATAAATGGTACTAATAATTGTTTATAAAAAGAACGGGTATTAGTCTTTTCTTTAGGAGATTTATCCCGTGGCCATTGCTGGACAATTACCTTCAATGTTCCAGATAAAGCTAACCCAGAAGTGAAAGCCGTGAGAAAACCAACTAATAGTAAAAAGTAGGGTGGTTGCAGAGGGTAATAGTACATTAAAACTCCTGGTTGTTATTAAAATTCATTTTTATTTGGTAACAGATTATTTAGCTAAAATAGCTGCTACACCTTCTCTAGAGAACTCTGTTAACAGGCTAATGGCGACATTTAGTAAACGATTTGGGGGTAAATCGTCCTTGACTAAATCCCACAAACTTTGGACTTCTTCTGTGTGCAAACGGTCATCTTCAGTGATAGCTAAAACCAACTGACGACGGAGAAATTTACCCTCTTCGGAAAGGATGAATTCCAAACCCATCTTCGCTGTTGGTAAAACATCGAAATTGCTATCAGTGCGAGCAATAGTAATCAGATTTTCTAACCTTTGCCACTGAAATTTACCATCTTTAAACAACACATTCAATAGCCGTCGCCTTAATGCGGGAGATTCCCCAGTTAATAATCGTCGGGCGATATAGGGATAACCAACTTCCACAATTTTGAAATTGGGGTTTAGACTCAGCGCAATTCCTTCTTGTGTCACCAAAGAACGAATAATTAAAGCAAACTTTGCCGGTACACGGAAAGGATATTCATACATCAATTCCGAAAACTCATCGGTAATGGTTTTGAAGTTGAAATCTTGGACATTTTTACCAATAGCATTTCCTAATACCGCTTCTAATGCCGGCACAATAGGGGCAATATTAGTATTCGCTGCCAAAAAGCCCAATTTGACAAAATCTGCCGCTAAATCAGCGTAATCCTTATTTACCAAATGCACTAAAGCATCAACTAAATTCTCCTTAGTGGTTTCCTCTAATTGATCCATCATACCAAAATCAATGTAAGCCATGCGACCATCGGCCATAGCGAACAAATTCCCAGGATGAGGATCGGCATGGAAAAAACCATGCTCTAATAGTTGTTGTAAACCAGTAGTTACACCTATTTGAATGATGGCTTCTGGGTCTAAACCTACAGATTGAATATTCTGAGTATCTGTGAGTTTAAAGCCATTAATCCATTCTAGGGTTAAAACATGAGTGCTGGTATAATTCCAGTAAATACTGGGAATTTTTACCTGGGGGTCATTACGGAAATTATGGGCAAACTTTTCCGCATTGTGACCTTCATTGATGTAATCAATTTCCTCAAATAACTTTGTACCAAACTCGTCCACAATCAAAGTTAAATCATGACCGAGATTCAGCGGTAGCCAGGGAGCAAGCCAACTGGCAACCCAACGCATGAGATACAGGTCTTTTGTCAGTAATGGGCGTAAATTGGGGCGTTGTACCTTGACTGCCACTTCTTCACCACTGAGTAAGCGACCCCGGTAGACTTGACCCAAACTAGCCGCTGCTACGGGTTGAGGGGAAAGTTCCCGAAAGATTTCGCTAATTGAGCGATTTAATTCTGTTTCAATAATCTGATATGCCAGATCATTATCAAAAGGTGGTAACTGGTCTTGTAACTTGATTAGTTCTGCTAAGAAATCCTTGCGGATTAAGTCGGGACGAGTCGAGAGGGCTTGACCAACTTTAATAAATGTCGGACCCAGATCGGTAAGTAGGGTTCGCAACTGGGTAGCGCGTTTCCCTTGATTTTCCTCTACCTCGTCTTGCCAGTCGTCCCACTTGAGACTGAATATAAATCCGGCAAAAGACCAGATTATTCTCAGTAGTCGCCCCCATACTAACCAGGGACGGTAGCGAAAGTGACGACTGGTAGCCGCGCTTGCCCAGGGCAACGCTTCTGGATTATACTGCTTTAATTCATCAGATTGATACTGACCCACGCCTTTATTTGCCTCTTCAACTGGGAATTGTACATCGTCGCTTTGATTCTGAATGCTAACTTAGTTGTTGGCACAGGAAAATGGTACTTTTTAGTTTAGAAAGAAACTTTAACCGGATCTAGGCGCAATAGGTGAAGAAATAAGCCTATTGATCCTAGATTTATTGATCTTTTTCTTAACTATACTTTATAAAAGTACAAACTTTTTGTATGTATTTGGGGTATTTTATCTTTTTTTAATGACTAAAGCCTTTCCATAATGTAGTTAATTTTGACACCACCCAGTCAGAAATATCAATCAGCTATGCAAATAACCAGCAGTGAAATCCAAGCTATGCGGGAATTAATGCCAGATTATGCGTCACAATAATAATTAAAACTATGTAATTTATCTTCACAATGTCCCTCTCCCAGCTTACCCCCACTCTTTCCTCTCCCCACACCCCCACAGAAACCTACTGGGGATATGATTATGATTTGGTTATAGTCGGTGGTGGAATTGTCGGTTTAACCTTAGCCGCTGCTTTGAAAGACTCTGGTTTAAATATCCTCCTTATTGAAGCTAGAGTGGCATCAGCCGCAGTGGCTAAAGGACAGGCTTATGCTGTACATATGCTGTCCGCACAAATTTTCCAAGGAATTGGTTTATGGGATAAAATTCTCCCTAATGTTGCCAAATATAACCAAGTTCGTCTCTCTGATGCTGATTATCCCGATGTAGTCAATTTCCAAACTGCTGATTTAGGGACACCAGAGTTAGGTTTTGTAGCGGAACATTATGCACTGTTAGAACCGTTACAGGAATTTGTGCAAAGTTGTCCAAATGTAACTATCTTGTGTCCAGCGGAAGTATTAAGTACGCAAAATGAAAGAGATATAGTTACTATTAATATCAAAATTGCCGACGAAAATCGGATAATTCGCAGTAAATTGTTAGTCGCTGCTGATGGTTCAAAATCTCCCATTCGTCAAGCTGCGGGAATTAAAACTAAAGGTTGGAAATATTGGCAATCATGTATTGTGGCCTTTGTGAAACCAGAAAAATCTCACAATAACACCGCTTACGAAAAGTTTTGGTCTAGTGGTCCCTTTGCCATTTTACCTTTACCGGGAAACCGTTGTCGCATTGTTTGGACTGCACCCCATGAAGAAGCAAAAGCTTTGTGTGCGTTGAATGATCAGGAATTTTTAGCGGAACTAACTAAACGCTATGGTCAGCAAATGGGGAAATTGGAATTATTGGGAGACAGATTTATTTTTCAGGTACAGTTAATGCAGAGCGATCGCTATGTTCTCCCTAGATTAGCATTAATTGGTGATGCCGCCCATAATTGTCATCCCGTCGGTGGACAAGGTTTAAATTTGGGGATTCGTGACGCAGCCGCATTAGCTGAAATTATCCAAACAGCACATAAACATCGTCAAGATATTGGCAATATTTCCATTCTCAAGCAATATGAAAGTTGGAGAAAAAAAGAAAATCTCGCAATATTAGGTTTCACCGATTTATTAGATCGAGTTTTTTCCAACAACTTCTTACCAATAGTCATAATTCGCCGTTTAGGTTTATGGATTATGCAAAGAGTTCCCATGGTTAAAATATTCGCCCTGAAATTAATGATTGGCTTAAAAGGAAAAACTCCTGAATTAGCTAAACGGTGAAATTACCAAAACCAAAATATCGTAGGGTGCGTCAGACTCGATAACTTAGCCAGCCATAAATAGATTTTGACATCTGACGCACCTTAAAAATGTACTTCTTGTAATAGTTAACAACATCAACCTAATAACTAAGGAAAGTGAGAGATATCATGACTCAAACTTTAGAAAATTCTCTTAATTTAGGAGAAGAAGAACAACGATTCTACCGTCGTGGAGTAACTTGGGAAAAGTTCCAAGCAATTCAAAAAGCATTTGAAAATGTCCCAGGAGTGCGTTTATTTTATTGTGAAAGAGTTTTAGAAATTGTGACTATCAGTAAACCACATGAAGCAATTAGTAGTTTAATGGCTGCACTACTAACCAAACACTTTGAAATAGAGGAAATTGAATTTTTCCCCAGTGGTAGTTATTCGCAAATTCTGCCTGGTATAGTTGAGTATCAAGCCGATTTATCCTATTGTTTAGAAAATGATAAAAATAGACCAGATTTATGTATTGAAATTGTTATTACCAGTGGTAGTCCTATCAAACTGAAGAAATACAAATTAATGCAAGTTCCAGAAGTTTGGTTTTGGGAAGATGGAACGCTGGAAATTTACTGTTTACGACAAGAAGAATATGAGAAAGTTAATAATAGTGAATTGTTGCCAAAATTAGATTTATCTTTATTGAATCGTTGTCTTTTGTTATCTTCCCCCTTAGAAGCAATCAAAGAATTTCGTCGAGGGATTTAATGGTTATTCCTCGTTTCCTCGTTTTCCTCGTTCCCAGGTTCTATCTGGGAATGCAATCAAAAGGCTCTGCCTTATGCTAACATTAATATGAGGCAGAGCCTCATAACCTGTATTCCCTGTCAGAGACAGGGAACAAGGAACAAGAATAATTTAAACTTCTAATTTTTCCTTACCTGCATTCAAAGCCACAACATCTTGTAACCTCGAAAGCACAAAAGACTTCTCCAAATAAGACAACAAACCACCAGCTTTTGGACCCTTTTCTTTATTTAAAAAAGATAGATACAAAGCCTTAAAAGCAATTGGTTGTTGAATCCCTAACTCCTTAGTAGTCGAGAAAATTATAGTTTGTAATTCCTCAGCTTCCCAATTAGGAATATTTTGCAAATTCTCCATCAATTTTTGCAAATAAGCAACTTGTTCCGCATTAAAATCATTAGCTTTGTCGGGAACTTGTTCCAAATAGAGAACTAACTTTTCTTCTTCATCTGCATAATCTTGTAACCACAATTGTGCAGCAGCAATCCTTTGATTAATAATTTGCTGATCATACTCAGTTAAAGCCTGTGGACTACGTTGGACAACCTCTTCCTGAATATTTAAACGCGGAACTTGCAACAAAGAAATCAACGTACTAAAATCAAAAGGTTGGAAAATTTTAATTTCATCCCCTAGCTGCGCGTAAAATAACGGCATTAATTCCTCAGTCAATTCAGGAGATTTAGAATACTTGTTAATTAAAGTATCGTAATCTCTAAATAAACGAGTAGTAGTTTCATAATTTGGCGCAAAATTAATTACAGTTCTTGGCTGAGTTCGCAACATTAAAAAGCGTAGTAATTCCGGTGGAAGTAAAGCCGCAATTTCTTCAGCACTTGAACCAACTCCCTTAGAAGAACTCATTTTTGTCCCATTCACAAGAATAAATTCATAGGGAGAATGGAAAGGAGGTTGCTTTTGTAAAACCTTGCGACTAATAGCATTAGCAACATCTCTAGAACCACCTTTTTGAGAGTGATCCTTTCCAGCCATTTCGATAGTTACACCTAACACATCCCACTTCGCTACCCATTCAACTTTCCAAGGTAATTTACCATTACCATTAAAAGGAGAAACCCAACCAGAATGTCCACAACCTTTTACATAGTCAGTTGCATCGGGTTTGCAGGTGTAAAATACTTCTGAACCGTTATAATCTGTCGTGACAGTTGTGGCAATCTTACCGCAATTTTCACAAATAACTTGAAAAGGATACCAGTTATTTGGACGGTCAGCCTTGCTTACTTCTTTATATGCTTCTCTCACCAAATGGGCATTTTTTAAGAAGGTGTCAATATAGGAATTAAGCTTTCCAGAACGATATAAATCTCGAAGAAAATAAGTTTCTGGTTTAATTCCTAAATACTCGAAAACTTCAAAAAATTCACCAATGAAATATTTAGCATAATCACTAGCATCATCACCAGGAGAAGGCACATTACACAGAGGAAAACCCAAATAAGGAGAAAATTTTTCCTGATCTAAGTATTTTGGAACTGTATCCAGTGCGTCATAGTCATCCACACCATACAAGAACTTGACGGGCTTACCTGCGTGTTTCAAAGCCCGGTAAATCACGTCATGGATAACCACACCCCGCAAAGATCCAACGTGTACTCTTCCTGATGGAGTTTTAGAATCATTAACTACCTGGTAGCCTACTGCATCAGCAGCAATTTTATCAGCCCAAAACATTTGCTATTTATCTTTTCACAATCCATCCATTTTAACTTTTGTCATGGAGAATAATCTCATTGTTGACTAAGTTCAATAATATTTCTATCTGGATCTTTAATAAAAATCGCCGCCCGACCAGAAGCACTAGCTTGAAAAGGATAATTTTTAGCGGTTAACTCATCCTTTGCAACCTGTAAATCAACTACAGAAAAAGCAATATGAGGATTTTGCCCCCATTTTTCCTGTTGGTTATCTGTGGGTACAGTAGGTGCGACAATCAGATGCAGTTGATAATTACCAATTTGATACCAGACACCGGGATATTTTAAAGGACGTTCTACTTTATTTAATCCTAATACCTGGCTATAAAAATATTCCGAACGTTCTAAATCAGTTACTAGAATAGCAGTGTGAAGACTCTGTATAATTTGCATTTTTTGTTAAAAATATAGTACAATTTTATCTGTCAAATTAGGACTTATGTAATTGATTAAAAATATATAAATAAACATGACCTATATTTTTTATTAAATCATAAGAATACCCGGTAAGTGGGAAACTCAGTGGCTTTAGCCCTCAGAGGGAAACGGCACGAGCGGTTTTAACCGCTGTGAATCTTAAAATTGAAACCAGATTTTTGATTGGAACCTGGAAACCAACTCCCTTGCGGGGTAATGTTAGCTTCGACCTGTTATAAGAGCTTGTTAGGCTGGCAACACTGTTTCAGTGACCTTAAAACTGTTTAATTGCCAGCGACAGAGCAGGGAACTAGCTACGCATTCCAGGGTGTCGTGACTCAAATAACGGCTACCATGAGAGTAAACTCAGGGTGGTCTGGTCAGTACGGCTTGCTTGATTACTCTTGCAAGCCCAGTCCCTTTAGGGCTGGGTTACTGACCATCAATTTTGATATTCCCTTTCCTAAATATGCAATTTATTTTGTACCACTACTTATTATAACGTTAAACTGTGGAATAATTCTTGTGGAATTACCCTAATTGTTTTTATGTCCGCAAAAGAATCTGATCTAAAAATTCAGGCTCAAGTAATATTAGATGCAATAGCTTTTACTCCCTTTGAGCAATGTCAACCCTTAAACCGCAGGTTTGATAA